>CAMWTG010000310.1 GCA_947177115.1 uncultured Clostridia bacterium | reverse complement strand
CTATTATAGCACCGCCTGCCATACCCGTCAAGTATACCACTCTATTGAATATAAGCATTTGATATTTCAGCGCCAATGCTTTATAATGAACCCCCGGAAGGAGGCGAGGCCTATGACAGATCCTTCGCTGGACCGGAAGCAGATCGAGGCGCTCCTGCGGGAGTCGGACTGTCCGGAGGAATTCATCCAACGCTTTTTAGCCGCCCTGACCTCAGCAGCGCCGGAAGACCAGCTGCGGATGCTCCGCTGCCAGCGGTGCAGACAGCTGGACCGCGTCCACAACGAACAGCGAAAACTGGACGGCCTGGATTTCTTGCGCTATCAGCTGGAAAAGCAGTCCAAGGACCGGCCTGCAGAAGGGAGCGCGGCAAGCAATGATAAATGAACATCTGGCGGCCATCCTGGCAGATTCCTTCTGGAAGATCCTGCTGCCGGGGCTGACGGTCACTATCCCGCTGACGGTGATCGCTTTTTCCCTGGCCATGGTCATCGCGGTAACGGCGGCCCTGATCCAATTTGCCCGGGTGAAGATACTGCGCCACCTGTGCCGGTTCTATATTTGGGTGTTCCGGGGCACGCCGCTGCTGGTGCAGCTGTTTGTGGTATTCTACGGGATGCCCCGGATCGGTATCGTCATCGAGCCCTTCCCGGCGGCGGTGATCGTATTCTCCATCAATGAAGGGGCCTACTGCGCGGAGATCATCCGCGCGGCTCTGGAATCCGTGCCCCCCGGGCAGCTGGAGGCCGGGTACTGCGTGGGTATGAGCTATTTGCAGACCATGCGGCGGATCATCCTGCCCCAGGCCATGCGCACCGCCTTTCCCTCCCTGTCCAATTCCCTCATCGCCATGGTAAAAGACACCTCCCTGGCCGCCAATATCACGGTGGTAGAGATGTTCCGGGCCGCCGAACTGATCAACGCCAGAGTGTACGAGCCGCTGGCGCTCTACATAGAGGTGGGCCTTATCTATCTGATGTTCTCCACGGTGCTGACCAAGCTGCAGAGCATGGGAGAGAAACGCCTGAACGTCTATACGAACCGGGAGGAATAGTCCATGGTGCTGGAAATCAGAAATATACGCAAATCTTTCGGTGCTCTGGAAGTCCTTAAAGGCGTGGACCTCCGGGTGGAGCAGGGGGATGTGGCCGCCATCCTGGGCCCCAGCGGATCCGGGAAGACCACGCTGCTGCGCTGCATCAATTTCCTGGAGGCCGCCGATAGCGGGACCATGACCTTTGACGGCGAAACCTTTTCGCTGGACCGCATGCCAAGGAAGGACATTGCCCGCCTGCGGAAAAGGACCGCCTTCGTATTTCAGGACTACAACCTCTTCCGCAACAAAACCGCCCTGCAGAACGTGTCTGAAGGACTGGTCATTGCCCGGAAGATGCCCCGGAACCAGGCGCTGGACATCTCCCGCAGAGCCCTGGAGAAGGTGGGCATGGCCGGCCGTGAGGACCATTATCCCCATCAGCTCTCCGGCGGACAGCAGCAGCGGGTTGCCATTGCCCGGGCCATTGCCGCCGGGCCGGAAATCATCTTCTTTGACGAGCCCACCTCCGCCCTGGACCCAGAGCTGACCGGGGAGGTGCTGGCCGTCATGCGGCAGCTGGCGGAGGAGGGGATGACCATGCTGGTGGTGACCCATGAAATGAGCTTTGCCCGGACGGTGTCCAACAAAGTGATCTTCATGGAGAACGGCGTGGTCGTGGAAACCTCTTCCTCCGGGGCGTTCTTCCGGGATCCGCAGGAGGAGCGGTCCAGGGCGTTCCTGCGGACGGTCCGCGCCGCTGAAATGGGCTAGATACATATCACAAATAGGGTAAAGGAGATTCTTATCATGAGACGCAAAACATTTTTGTCCCTGCTGCTGGCAGGTCTGTTGTTTCTGTCCGGCTGCGGACAGAAGCAGTCCGGCAGCCTTCTGGCCCAAATCCAGGAACGGGGAGAACTGATCGTTGCCATGGAGGGCACCTGGGCCCCCTGGACCTATCACGATGAGAGCGGCGCGCTGGTGGGCTATGATGTGGAGGTGGCCCGGCATATTGCCGAAAAGCTGGGCGTATCTGTCCGCTTTGAGGAGGGGGAATTCGATGGCCTCCTGGCCGGTGTGGAGGCCGGGCGCTATGATATCATGGTCAACGGCGTGGACATTGACGAGGAGCGGTCCCAGAAGTACGACTTCACCACCCCCTACGCCTACAACCGCACCGCCGTTATCGTCAGGGGCGATAACGGGGACATTGCCGCCATGGAGGACCTGGACGGCAAGCATACCGCCAACACCATCACCAGCACCTACGCCAAGCTGGCCCAGCAGTACGGCGCGGAGGTCACCGCCGTAGATGATCTGAACCAGACCTTCGAGCTTCTTTTCTCCGGCCGCATAGACGCCACGCTCAACGCCGAGGTCAGCTATTATGATTATCTGAAGGCCCACCCCGATGCCGATGTCAAGATCGCCTGTCTGGCTCCAGAATCCACCCAAGTTGCCATTCCCGTCCCCAAGGGGGAGACAGAGCTGACAGCCGCCATCAATGATGCTCTGGCGCAGCTGCGCCAGGATGGGACGCTGCGGGAATTGTCTGAGAAATACTTTGGGACGGACATCTCACAGGAATAAAGAAGAGAGCCTTGGGAGCATACTCCCAAGGCTCTTTTCCTTATTGACGCCTCTCCCCTCCCGGAGGTTCCATGCGGGAGTTCCGCTCCAGCCGGAGCAAATGGGAAACTCTGCCGGAAGGGCGGTGTATAGTAAAACGCAACCGCCATCTTGTGGATTACAGCAGTGCGTGTATCTGCTATCTGAATAAGTCAACTGGCGGCACAGCGTATACCGTTGAGTATGCGAAAAAGCGCGGATTGCAAATCATCAATCTTGCAGAAAAATAAAAAAGTAGGCCCCATACTGGCACAAATACGCCAGTACGGGGCCTCAAAATGTGTCTCGAATTGAGACGCATTTGGCGACAATTTTCGCAGTTTACCCCAGGATCGCCGCAGTGACTTTGTACTGCTTACTGAATGTCCTGGGCGTAACAATTTTATCATCGCTGCCATCGTCTGCTCCATAGAACAGGGCCACTCCACAGGCGCAGGTAGTTGCCACTCCTGCTTTCCCGGTCAGCCTCTCCACAATTTCAACTGTGTGGGCGATGCGCTCCGCGC
>CAMWTG010000309.1 GCA_947177115.1 uncultured Clostridia bacterium | reverse complement strand
GTTTCACGGTCCCCCTTGCAGGGCAGTCTCTCTTTAACAGGGCGTCAGCCGGAGTTCTTCAAGTACCAGGCCACTAGATGTGGCCGTGTATCATCCAGGGATTCTTAAACCGTAGGTTTAAGTGACTTTTTGCCTACTTTTTGTTCACACAAAAAGTAGGCGCGGGGTCCGGGGCCGCGCAGGTCCCGGGCCGGTTCAAGAAAAAACTACCCTGCCGCCCGAAGGGCGGCAAAGAGAAAGCGAGTGCAACAATGGAGAAGAAAAAGATCCTCTTGATTGGCACCGGAGGCACCATTGCCTCCGAAATGGGGGAAAACGGCCTCTCCCCGGAGCTGAACAGCGAGCAGCTCCTGAAGTATATCCCCGATATATCGGGGATATGCCAAATCTCCTGCTGCCAGCTCTTCAGTCTGGACAGTACCAACATCCAACCCAAGCATTGGGCCCGGATCGCCGGAGCCATCCGGGAGAATTACCGGGAGTTCGATGGCTTCGTTGTCGCCCATGGCACCGACACTATGGCCTATACCGCCGCAGGCCTCAGCTACCTGGTCCAGGGCTGCCCCAAGCCTATCATCCTCACCGGCGCCCAGAAGCCCATTGGCTTTGAAACCACCGACAGTAAACAGAATCTCCGGGATGCGGTCACCGTGGCCGCATCGGACATGGCCGGCGTGATGCTGGTATTTAATGGCAAGATCATCCTGGGCACCCGGGCCAGAAAGACCCGCAGCAAGAGCTTCGAGGCATTTTCCAGCATTAATTACCCTCTGCTGGGTATGGTGCGGGACGGCCGCATCATCCGGTACATCCGCCCCGAGGCCAGAGCTGTGCCCCAGTTTTATGACAAAGTGAACGCCAGGGTAGCCCTTATGAAGCTGATCCCCGGCGCGGACTGCGGCGCGGCGGCCTATTTATTGGAGCGGAACGATGCGCTGATCATTGAGAGCTTCGGCGTGGGCGGTCTGCCCACCTACAAGGCCGGGGACTACTACGACACCGTGAAGGCGGGACTGGACGCGGGGAAAACCGTAGTCATGACCACCCAGGTGGAGAATGAGGGCAGCGACCTGGCGGTCTACCATGTGGGCAGCTCCATCAAGCGGAACTTGCCAATCCTGGAGGCCTACGACATGACCACCGAGGCGGTGTGCGCCAAACTCATGTGGATCTTGGGCCAGACTACCGACCGGAAATGGGTGGAGGAGCTGTTCTACACGCCGGTGGCCTGTGACATCCTGGCGGGGAAATAAGAAGACCGCCCCGTGGGGCGGCCTTTCTCCGAGCCTTATTGCAGGGGCGCGCCGCACTCGGCGCAAAATTTGGAGGTCTCCGCAGCCGGGGCCGCGCCGCACACCGGGCACGTCCGCTTCTGCGCGGCGGGCTTTCCGCAGCCGGGACAGAACTTGGCTCCCTCCGGCAGGGGTTCGCCGCAGCCGGCGCAGCGGGGACGGGCCTCCGCCTCAGGGGCCCGGTTTCGGAAATCGTTGATATCCATGGGTTTGCCCAGGAAAAGGAAACGCTGAACGAAGTCAAAAATCTCCTGGGGCAGCTTCTGCTGGCCGATAGCGCCGATGGCCGCCGTCAGCATCAAGGGGGAGAAGATGATGTACCCCAGCGTGGCTGCCCCCAGCTTGTCCACCCAGCGCCCCGCGCCCAGGTCCACAGTCAGCATGTCTTCGTACAGGGTCAGCCGGACCTGGATGGCCTGATCCATGCCGACAAATTTTTTCCAACCCTCGGTCTGCCGGGCCTGGATGAAATAGCTGGTCTCAGACTGGCGGACGCCCTCCGTCTCCATGCATTTGTGTGTGCGCAAAAAATCTTCAAGAGCATGGGCCATGTCCTCCAGGGTGAGGTCTTTGCCCATGTGGAATACCTTTGCATCTGCCATAGCGCATCCTCCGTTCTCCGCCTCGGGGGCGGATATTTGATGGCGCTATTGTACCACGGCGGCGGGGGAATGTCAATTTGCCTCACTCGCCCAGCTTCGGCCCCAGCAGCAGCCATGCCGCGCCGCAGAGCACGCCGCCCACCGCATAGATCACGGCGGCCCACTCCCATTTATCGTAGGCCAGCCCACCAAAGAGGAAAATGGCGGTGGCCAGGATCATGATGACGCCGCAGGCCGTGACCGCCCGGCGGCGGTGCTCCTTGTCCTCCGGGGTAGGATTGTTCTGGCGGTTGTACTTGGCGATGTCGTACTTGTCCTCCAGCATTCCGCCGTAGACCAGGAAGAACACCGCGCAGGCCACGATCAGCAGGAATACCGCGCCCATATAGGACTCATAGGGCTCTTTTTCCGGCAGGACGGTAAAGGCCAGGACCATCAGCACCACGCCCATCAGGATGCCTCCCACGCCTCCGGCGATATACCAGATGTACCGGCGGCGGAACTGTTCCTTCTGCCGCTCTGTGTAGAAATCGGGGATAGTGGGGTGCTTTTTGCGGAAATTGTCCTCCTCCATGCCGCTGGCGATGAATACCACCGCCGCCACCGCCACTACCAGCAGCAGCATGGCGGCGCTAACCATATCCGGAAGCCCCCTGGCGGAGAGCAGGGCGGCGGCCGCCGCCCCAGCGATGATGGCGGACACGCCTCCGGCGGTCTTCCGGGCGTAGAGGGTCATAAACCGGTCATACCCGGCGGAGTCCTCGCTGAGGGACCGCTCTGCGCTGCCCCGGAGGAGGGTGTCCATATCCACACCGAACATATCGCAGAGTTTCAATAAGGTGTCCATTTCCGGAAAACTGGCCCCGGACTCCCATTTGGAGACAGACTGGCGGCTCACGTCCAGGCGCTCGGCCAACTGCTCCTGGGTTACGCCCTCCCGGGCGCGGAGATATTGAAGGTTTTCAGCTAATGACATTTCGTATGTCCTCCTTGTTGAGATGGGCCCATCTTACCCGCGCAGGGATGTAAATTCCAGCGATACGCGGTTGCGTTTACGTAGATTGGATGTAAACTTGCGGTTGCATCTCCTGTTTTCGACAGCTTTCCGTATAGTATATCATGTTTGAAAACAAGATGCAATCAATTGGCGCGGATCCTGCCGGTACAGGCCGCGCCTGTCCCAGCAGAACCCATTCCCAATGAAAAGAAAGGACCGATGCCCATGCATAAATTTTTCGCCTATATTTCGAGGATGAAGTACATAACGAGGTGGTCCCTGATGCGCAGC
>CAMWTG010000308.1 GCA_947177115.1 uncultured Clostridia bacterium | reverse complement strand
ACGCGGTGAGGGGCAAAACCCCGGGTGCATGGCAAGATAATTAAACTACGAGCGGCCCGCCATTGGGGGGGCCGCTCGACTATAGTCTGAACTGCGTTTAGAAAACCGCACAAAATCATCTTGCAAACTGCGGAGTTATTTGGTATACTATTAACAAGAAAAAGCAAACCTCATATAATTTCGCGGTTATGGCGCGAAAGTTTCTACCGGGCCGCCTCCGGCCCTGCTATGAGTGTTCCAAACCTGCCCTCCGGGGTGGGCTTGGAGCGCTTTTTCATTCCCAAAACAGGAAAGGAGAAACGCCATGACAACTATTCTGCGCGGAAACATCATCCATGCCCCCGCCTTCGGCGCTCTGGAGACCATCCCCCGGGGGTTCCTTGTGCTGGAGGACGGTGTGCTCAAGGGCCTGTATCCCGTCCTGCCGGAGAAGTACCGGTCCTGTCCGGCGATGGACTACGGCGAGGCGCTTATCATGCCCTCCTTCGCCGACCTGCATCTCCATGCTCCCCAGTACCCCATGCTGGGTATGGGCATGGACCTGCCCCTGCTGGAATGGCTGGACACCTACACCTTCCGTACGGAAGCCCGGTTTGCGGACGTGGATTACGCCCGGCGGGTCTACCGCCAGCTGGCCTGGGATCTGATCTCCTCCGGGACTACCCGGGCGGCAATATTCTCCTCCCGCCACACCGATGCTACGCTGATCCTTATGGAGGAGCTGGAAAGAGCCGGCGTAGCGGGATACGTGGGGAAGGTGAATATGGACCGCAACGGCGGCGCCGCGGAGGAGGGCACGGAGGAATCCCTCTCCGAAACCCTCCGCTGGCTGGAAAACTGCCGGTTTGATTTGGTAAAGCCCATCCTGACGCCCCGGTTCACCCCCTCCTGCACCGATGAACTGATGGCCGCTCTGGGAAAACTGGCCCGGGAGCGGGATCTGCCGGTCCAGTCCCATCTGTCGGAGAACAGCGGGGAGGTCGCCTGGGTAGGCCAGCTCCACCCCGACTGCAGCCGGTATTGGGAGAGCTACGCCAAATTCGGCCTGTGGAAGGACCGGACCCTCATGGCCCACTGCGTCCACAGCGATGCCCGGGAACAGGACGCCATGGCGGAGGCCGGGGTCTGGGCCGTCCACTGCGCCGCGTCCAATGTGAACCTGTGCAGCGGCACCGCGCCGGTGCGGGAGCTGCTGGACCGGGGGGTCCGCGTGGCGCTGGGCAGCGATATCTCCGGCGGGGACCAGCTGGCCATGAACCGGGTGATCGTCATGTCCATCCGGGCCTCCAAGATCAAGCAGATCGAAACCGGCGCACCCTTCCTCTCTGTGCCGGAGGCGTATTACCTGGGCTCTACGGCGGGGCATGTCTATTTCGGCGGCGGCGCTGGATTCCAACCGGGGCACAAGCTCCACGCCATTGTGGCGGACGACAGCCAAATGCCCGCGCCTGCCCGGGAGCTGACGCTGGCGGAGCGGTTTGAGCGGACGGTCTATCTGATGGAAAAGCGGCACATCCTGGCGGTGTACAGCGAGGGCGTGGAGCGGCTGCACAGCGCCGGCCAGCCTGTCCTCTGAGCCGCTGCATTCCCTGCCCTGCGGCGCAAAGTACAAGAAGCTGTATTCACAGGCGTTGAACATTGTCCGGTATCTCCCGCCTATGATATAGTCGACACACTCAAAAATCGGTAAAGTTCGGCGATTAAAATGTGGCGTGGACTGCGTTGTCGTCCTTGGCGGGCGTCAGCCCGCCTGCGTCCTCCGCCTTGCCACACCGCATTTTCCTCCGCCTCCTTTTTACCGATTCTCAAGTGTGTCGACTATACAGCTTCTGAACTTTTCTAATCACCGAAATGATCAGATGGGCAGCAGATCCATTATTGATAACTGCCAAATAAACTGGACGTTAATCTGATCCTTTCCAACAAAAAAGGAAACTTCGAACTTTTTCCTTGACAACAGGATAAAAAGGTGATAAAGTAAGCATCCGATAGCAGCGATGAAGAGGAGAAGTAGCCGCAGGCCGAAAGGCAGAGAGGGGACGGACGGTGCAAGTCCCTGTGAGGCAGGCGGCGAAGGCGTCTCGGAGCAGCAGGGAGGAAATGCCTTGCCGCAGGCCCCGCGTTAAGGGGAACGAGTGCGGGCAAAGGCCCGAATTCAGGTGGAACCACGGACAAGATTTTTGTTCGCCCTGAGCCAAACGGCTCGGGGCGTTTTTCTATGCAGCCCGCAGGCCGTCCCCCGTTTTATAGGTAAAAACCCACTAATCTATCATGTAAAGGAGTATCTATTATGAAGAACACCGAAAAAACTATGGAAAAGATCGTGGCCCTCTGTAAGGGCCGGGGCTTCATCTTCGCCGGCAGCGAAATTTACGGCGGTCTCGCCAACACCTGGGACTATGGCCCTCTGGGCGTAGAGCTGAAAAACAATGTCAAAAAAGCCTGGTGGAAAAAATTTGTTCAAGAGAACCCCTATAACGTAGGCTTGGATGCCGCCATTCTCATGAATCCCCAGGTCTGGGTGGCCTCCGGCCATGTGGGCGGCTTTTCTGACCCCCTGATGGACTGCAAGGAGTGCAAGGAGCGTTTCCGCGCCGACAAGATCATTGAGGACTGGGCGGAGGAAAACGGGTTCCAGCTGCCCAAGCCTGTGGACGCATTCTCCCAGGACGAAATGAAGGATTTCATTGAGAACAATAATATCCCCTGCCCTTCCTGCGGCAAGCATAACTTTACCGATATCCGGAAGTTCAACCTCATGTTCAAGACCTTCCAGGGCGTCACCGAGGAGGCGAAAAACACCGTCTACCTCCGGCCTGAGACTGCGCAGGGGATCTTTACCAACTTCCTCAACGTCCAGCGGTCCACCCGCCGGAAACTGCCCTTCGGCGTTTGCCAGATCGGCAAGAGCTTCCGCAACGAGATCACCCCGGGCAATTTTATCTTCCGCACCCGTGAATTTGAACAGATGGAGCTGGAATTCTTCTGCAAGCCCGGCACGGAGCTGGAGTGGTTTGCCTATTGGAAGAACTTCTGCCACCAGTGGCTGCTGGGTCTGGGCATCAAGGAGGAGAATCTGCGTCTCCGGGATCACGATCCCGAGGAGCTGAGCCACTATTCCAACGCTACCACCGACTTTGAGTTTGCCTTCCCCTTCACCGAGTGGGGCGAGCTGTGGGGCG
>CAMWTG010000307.1 GCA_947177115.1 uncultured Clostridia bacterium | reverse complement strand
TTCTGTCCCCTTTTCTGTTTTTGACTTCCTTTAACTGCGTGTTTGGACACTCCCTATAAAAAACCGGACCTTGACAAACAAGGTCCGGGAGGGTATACTGAAAACAGGATAGGGCGCTGCGATAAGCGGTCAGCTCAAGATGCTCAGCTAGTCAACTTGACAGCCGTCACCGGGCCGGGTGGCGGCTGTCCTTTGCTACACGGAATGTAAAAACGTACCCGCGCCAATGTATGGTAACATTGATAGACATGGCTTCACCTCCTTTCGGAGGATGTAGCCGGCCGCTCACCAATTCAGATATGCAGCGCCCCGTCCTGTTCCAGGGGCTGGCACCAGTCTAGCACAGATGCCAGTACATGTCAAACTGTTCCGCGCAGCAACAGCAAAACTGATTTCCGTGAACCGGAGGTTTGCGTTGTTTACAAACCTGTTGCCATGTGTTATACTGCATCAAGAATAACGAAAGCGAGGCGAGGCCATGGAGCTTTGGGAGCTGCTGAGCGTCCGGCCCGGCGTGACGGCGCTGGTTGGCGGCGGCGGCAAGACCACTGCCATGTACACTCTGGCCCGTGAGCTGGCCATGCAGGGAACGGTGGCCTGCACCACCACCACCCACATTCTGCCTCCGTCCCACATGCCGGTGCTGGACTGCGCCGATAGAGGAGCGGTTTCCGCGGCTCTTGCCGCCCACGGCTGTATCTGCCTGGGGGCCCTGTCCCCGGAGGGCAAGCTGACCGCCCCGGCTATGCCAGTGGAGGCCTTCGCGCCGCTGGCGGACTATGTGCTGGTGGAGGCCGATGGCTCCAAGCGGCTGCCGGTCAAGGCCCATCTGCCTCACGAGCCGGTGATCCCGGCCTGCGCGGGATCCACCATTGTCCTGGCGGGGGCGTCCGGCTTTGGCCGCCCCATCCGGGAGGCCGTCCATCGATGGGAGCGGTTCTGCCGGCTGGCGGGCGCGTCTCCGGAGATGCCGGTGACGGCGGAAAACCTGGCTGCGGTCCTGGCTGCGGAGGGATTGGGGGACGCATATTTTATCAATCAGGCTGAGACACTCTCCGCCATGGCGGAGGCCCGGCGTCTGGCGAAGCTGTTGCTCCGGCCCGTCTTCGCCGGATCGCTGAGAGGAGGAATTTGGGAATGCTTGTCGTAATACGGGGCGGCGGCGACCTGGCAACCGGCATCGCCCTGCGTCTGTACCGCGCCAAAATGCGGATCGTCATTTGTGAGACAGCCGCGCCCACATCCATCCGCCGCACAGTGTGCTTTTCCGAGGCGGTGCGCCTGGGGGAGGCAGCGGTGGAGGGCGTGACCGCCCGCAGGGCGGAACCGGCGGAGATCCCCGGACTTCTGGAACAGGGGATCGTTCCGGTGCTGGTAGATCCGGAGGCCGCATGCGGCCGGACGCTGCGGCCGGACGCGGTGGTGGACGCCATCCTGGCCAAGCGGAACCTGGGCACCGCCATGGACATGGCGCCGGTGGTGGTTGCCGCCGGTCCCGGCTTCACCGCCGGCACGGACTGCCACGCGGTAGTGGAGACGATGCGGGGCCACTATCTGGGCCGGGTGATCTACAGCGGCTCCGCTCTGCCCAACACCAATATCCCTGGGCTTATTGGCGGCTACGCCGGCGAGCGGGTCCTCCGGGCCCCGGCGGACGGGATATTCCAGGGGGCGAAGCGGATCGGCGACCGGGTCAGGGCCGGAGACGTTGCGGGCTATGTAGCCGGACAGCCCATGATCTGTACCATTGATGGCATCCTCCGGGGACTTCTGGCCGATGGCGTGATGGCGGCAAAGGGCATGAAGAGCGGCGATGTGGACCCCCGGTGCGAGCCAGACCACTGCGCCTGCGCCTCCGATAAGGCTCTGGCCGTGGGCGGCGGCGTGCTGGAGGCACTGCTGCATCTGGCCTGACGGAAGGGAGAGGAAATCATGGAAAAGGAAGTAAAACTGACCAAATTGGCTAAATGCGCCGGCTGCGGGGCGAAGGTAGGCGCCGGAGTTTTGGCCCAGCTGCTGGACGGCATCCGGGTCCACAATGACCCCAACCTGCTGGTGGGCTTTGACAAGAGCGATGACGCCTCCGTTTACAAGATCTCCGATGAGCTGGCCCTGGTGCAGACAGTGGACTTTTTCCCGCCCATCGCGGATGATCCGTATCTTTTCGGACAGATCGCCGCCACCAATGCCCTCAGCGATGTCTATGCCATGGGCGGCGAGCCCAAGCTGGCCCTGAACCTGTTGTGCGTGCCCAAGGATATGCCCTCCGAGGCGGTCCATCAGATGCTGCGGGGCGGCTATGACAAGGTCTATGAGGCAGGCTGCCTGATTACCGGCGGCCACAGCATTTTTGACGAAGAACCCAAGTACGGCCTGGCCGTCACCGGCTTTGTACATCCGGACAGGATCCTCACCAACAGCGGCGCCAGGCCCGGTGATGTGCTGCTGCTGACCAAGCCTTTGGGCGTAGGCATCCTCACCACCGCCCACAAGGGGGAGATGGCCTCGCCGGAGGGCATGGAGCTGGCTTACCGCCTGATGACCACCCTCAACAAGGCCGCCCGGGACGTGATGGTGAACTTTCCTGTCCACGCCTGTACCGATATCACCGGCTTTTCCCTGATGGGGCACCTGCTGGAAATGGCCCAGGGCAGCGAGGTCCAGGCGGTGGTCCACACAGGTGATGTGGACATCATCCCGGAGGCGGCGGAGCTGGCAAAGATAGGCATTCTGCCGGAGGGCATGTACCGCAACCGGACCTTTGCCCAGCCCTCGGTGGACCAGGGGGAAACGCCCCTGCATCTTCAGGATGTGCTTTTCGATCCCCAGACCGCCGGCGGGCTGCTGATCGCGGCGGACCCCGCCGGGGCGGATGAGCTGCTTGCGGCGTTGTCGTCCTGCGTCCCCAGCGCCCAGAGGATCGGGGAGCTACGCCCCTATCCGGGCGGAGCCCGCATCCTGCTGCGGTAAAGCGCGGCGCAGAGAGAATCCCCCGGAACCCGCAGGGTTCCGGGGGATTCTCTCTGTCTTGACAGGGGATTTCCCGGGGATTTATCTTACTTTCATTAAGACGAGATGTCGAATCTTGTCGAATTTTGAAAGGAAGGTAACCACTATGTCCAGAAAAACGATCCTGCCCAACATTGCTTACGACACCCAGCGCCGCAGCTACTATGTCACGATCCGGCAC
>CAMWTG010000306.1 GCA_947177115.1 uncultured Clostridia bacterium | reverse complement strand
ATTTGAGACTGCCATGTGTTGTGCCGCTCCGCCGCCATCCTGCAGGGGGCGGATCTGGCTAACGCTTTCATGGGCGGGCGCACCGACTTTGCCCAGGGGACCCTGGAGGACAAGAAGAAGGGCGCGCTGAACATCGCCAACGCCGTAAAGAAATACGCCGAGACCAGCCCCATCCCCGTGGCCCTGCACCTTGACCACGGCAAAAATCTGGATTCCTGCATCGCCGCCATCGCCGGGGGGTACACCTCCGTGATGATCGATGGCTCTTCCCTGCCCTTTGAGGAAAATGTGGAGCTGACCCGGGAAGTAGTCAAGTACGCCCACGAGCGGGGCGTTACCGTGGAGGGCGAGCTGGGGGTCCTGGCGGGCGTGGAGGACCATGTGTTCGCCGCCAACTCCACCTATACCAACCCCATGGACGCGGTGAAGTTCTTCCGTCAGACCGGCGTGGACGCTCTGGCCATCAGCTATGGCACCAAGCACGGGGCCAACAAGGGCAAGGACACCGTTATCCGCAAGGAGATCGCCATTGCCACCAAGGAGTGCATGCTGCACGAAGGCATCGAGGGTACCCTTGTGAGCCATGGCTCCTCCACCGTGCCCCAGTATATCGTCTCCGAGATCAACGCCCTGGGCGGCGATATCCATGATGCTTACGGCATCAAGAAAGAGCAGCTGAAGGAAGTCTCCAAGCTGGGCATCCGGAAGATCAATGTGGACACCGACATCCGTCTGGCGGTGACCCGGAACCTGCGGGAACTGTTCAAAAACGAGCCGGAGCTGCGGGAGAAAACCACCATCAGCGGCATTTACCAGCTGCTGCTGGCCAACCCCTCCGCTTTCGATCCCCGGGTGTTCCTGCCCCCTATTATGGACACCGTCATGTACGGCAATGTGCCCGATGAGGATATTGGGTGCATCGTGGACTGCATCGAGCGGGGCGTGCGGGAGGTAGTCGGCACCCTTATTGTGGAGTTCGACAGCGTGGGCAAGGCACCTCTCATTGAGGCCGTCAGCCTGGATGAAATGGCCGAGCGCTATCGCAAGAAAGGCATTTAAGTATGGGAAGGAATATTCTTGTCGCCCACGGCGGCGGCCCCACAGCGGTGATCAACTGCTCCCTTCAGGGGGTGGTGGAGGCCGCACGAGCCTCCGGACAGGTGGACAAAATCTATGCCGCCCGGTTTGGGGCGGAGGGCATCCTGAAGGGTGACTTGATCGACCTGACGGACGTGCCTGCGGAAACCATCGCGAAATTAAGCCACACCCCCGCTTCCGCCATCGGCTCCTGCCGGCGGAAGCTCACTGACGCGGATTATCCCACGGTGCTGGAGACTCTGAAAAAATTCAATATTGACTGCTTCTTCTATAACGGCGGTAACGACTCCATGGACACCTGCCACAAGGTCAACGAGCTGGCCAAGCGGGAGGGGCTGGATCTGCGGGTCATCGGCATCCCCAAGACCATGGACAACGATTTGGACATCACCGACCACTGCCCCGGATTCGGCTCTGCCGCACGGTACGCGGCGCTGAGCGCCGCCGAGCTGGCTCTGGACGCCTCCGGCCTGCCCATCCATGTGGTGGTGCTGGAGCTGATGGGCCGGAACGCCGGATGGGTCACCGCCGCCAGCGCCATGGCGAAGCGGCTCACGGACTGCGAAGTGCTGACCTATCTGCCGGAGGTCCCGGTGGATGAGGACAAAATGCTGGCGGACATCGAGAAGGGCTACGCCAAGGGCAGGGGCCTGCTGGTGACGGTCAGCGAGGGCATCTGCGGTCTGGACGGCAAGCCCCTGGCGGATACGGGCATCGTGGACGGCTTCGGCCACAAGGTTCCCGGCGGCACCGCCCAACATGTGACCGACCAGATCATCCAGAAACTGGGCCTTAAATCCCGTGCGGAGAAGCCGGGCCTTCTGGGCCGGGCCAGCATCCCTTATGTATCCCCCGTGGACCGGGCGGAGGCCTACGCCGTGGGGCGGTACGCCATGAACGCCGCCCTGCGGGACGAGAGCGGATACATGGTGTCCATCGACGCCGTACGGATGCCGGAATACAGCAGCAGCATGTCCCTTGTTCCTCTGGCCAAGGTGGCCAACGTAGAGAAAAAGTTCCCCCTGGAATGGATCGTGGACGGGAACGGCATCGCGGATGCGTTCTTTGACTACGCTCTGCCTTTAATGGGCGGGGACTTCCCGGAATATGCCCTGCTGAGAAAGTGAGAAAACGGATGAAGCATATTTATTTGAACCTCAAGCGCTTTGACGTGCCCGTGGAGCTGGGCGGCGTCAACCGGCTGGCCCCGGTGAAGGACTGGGGCGCGGCGGTGGTGGTCGGCACCCAGGAGGCGCTGAAAAAGTACGACCCCGCCAAGGTGGAGTTTGTGCAGTACCTGCCGGAGGCTCACCTCATTGGCGCGGTGTCCGCCCTGAGCGAGGGCAGTCCGGTGCAGATTGGCAGCCAGGGGGTCTACCGGATAAACACCGCTGTGGGCGGCAACTTCGGGGCCTTCACCACCAACCGGCCCGCCTCTGTCGTAAAGGCCATGGGGTGCAGCTCCACACTGATTGGTCACTGTGAGGAGCGCAATGACAAGAAGGGCATCCTGACTGAGGCCGGGGTGACGGACATGTCCGCCGTCAATCGCCTGCTGAACCAGGAAATCAAATGCGCCCAGGAGACGGGGCTGACAGTCCTCTACTGCATCGGCGAAACCAGCGAGGAGCAGCCTGAATGGGAGAAGGTGCTGGGCGAGCAGCTGGACGTAGGTCTGGACGGCGTGGACAAGAGCCGGGTGGTCATCGGCTACGAGCCGGTGTGGTCCATCGGCCCCGGCAAGACTCCGGCGGACAAGGACTACATTACCAAGATCGCCCGGTTCGTCAAGGAGCGTACCGGCGGCATGGACGTGGTCTACGGCGGCGGCCTGAAGGCGGACAACGCCGCCATGCTGGCCTCCATTGCGGAAATTGACGGTGGGCTCATCGCCCTGACCCGGTTCCAGGGGGAGATTGGGTTCTACCCCGAGGAGTATCTGGAAATCATCCGGCTGTATTTAGGAGAGTGAAAGAATGAAGCTTGATTTTGAGTACGGCCACGGCCTTATGAGCGCCGAGCTGCCGGACAGCACAGACGTGTTTATCCCCGGGGAGACCGTCCCCGATCCCCCCTGCCTGCCCCAGGACTGGGAC
>CAMWTG010000305.1 GCA_947177115.1 uncultured Clostridia bacterium | reverse complement strand
GTCCTGAACCCCTCCGCCCCCGGCACCTCGGTCCAGCAGAACAGCTCTGCGGTGATCGACTACTCCAACGCCTCCGATGGCTACATCATGGTCAAGTGGACCGGCGGCAGCACCAGCTCCAAGCTGAAGGTCCTCATCAAGGGGCCCAACTGCTCCGAGAACTACCAGTACAACCTGCGCAGCGATGGGAGCTATGATACGTTCCCCATGTCCGATGGCAACGGCAAGTACTCCATTCAGGTCTGCAAGCAGGTCTCCGGCACCAAGTACTCCCAGGTCCTCAGCACCAGCATTACCGTTCAGCTCACCGATGAGTTCGCCCCCTTCATCCGCCCCAACCAGTATGTCAATTACTCCGATGACTCCGCGGCGGTGGCTAAAGCGGCCGAGCTGATCAAGGAGGCCGGCGTAACGGATAACCTGAGCAAGGTGGGCGTGATCTACGACTGGGTCATCAACGCCCTGACCTATGACACCGCCAAGGCCAAGAGCGTCCAGAGCGGCTATCTGCCCGACATTGACAAGGTCATGGCCGAGGGCAAGGGCATCTGCTTCGACTATGCCGCCCTGATGGCCGCCATGCTGCGCAGCCAGGGCGTGCCCATCAAGCTGGTGGTGGGCTACACCGGTTCCCAGTACCACGCGTGGATCAATGTGTGGAGCGAGGACGGCGGCTGGGTGGACGGCGTGATCTACTTCGATGGCCAGATCTGGAAGCTGATGGATCCCACCTATGCCTCCAGCGGCAAGCAGAGCGCCTCCATTATGAAGTACATTGGCGATGCCTCCAACTACAAGGCAAGATTCCTTTACTGATCAATAAAATATCCGGAGGAAACAAAATATGAAACGACTGCGCGTCCCTGCCCAGTATCTCCCGATCTTTTGCCGGGAACTCTACCAGCTGGTCCGGACCGGCATTCCCATTGCCGAGGGCCTGTCCATGCTGCGGGAGGATGAGACGGACCCGGACGCCCGGTCCTGGCTGGATAACCTATGTCAGTCAACAGAGGAGGGAATGCCGCTGGCTGCCGCACTGCGGGAGTCAGGGGCTTTCCCCGCGTATATGACCGACATGGTGGGCCTGGCCGAGGAGACCGGGCGGCTGGAGGATGTCCTCCTGTCCCTGCAGCGCCACTATGACCGCCAGCTCCGCATGGCGGCGGATATCCGGGGGGCCATCGCCGTGCCCGTGACCCTGTTCGCCGTCATGGTAGCGGTGGTGGTCCTGCTGGTGACCCAGGTGCTGCCGGTCTTTGACCGGGTGTTCGCCCAGCTGGGCGTGCGCATGGGCGCGGTGGCCACCGGCATGATGAACGCCGGAGCCGTGCTGGCCAAGGCGGGCACCGGCATTGCCGTGGTGCTGGTGGTCATTGCCGCCGCCGCGCTGGTGGTGGCCATGGTCCCTGCCCTGCGGGAGAAATTCACCGGCTGGTTCCGCCGCTCCTTCGGCGGGCGGGGCATCCTGGGCCAGATGGCCGTGTCCCGGTTCGCCTCCTCCATGTCCATGGCGGTGGCCAGCGGACTGAGCATGGAGGAGTCCGTGGCCCTGTCCGCCAAGCTCTGCGGCGGGGCAAGGGAGATCGATGAGAAGACCGAGCAGTGCCGGAAGGACATCGAGGAGGGCGGCAGCCCCGCCGATGCCCTTGCCAAGAGCGGCCTGTTCTCCGGCCGGGACTGCCGGCTGCTGAAGCTGGCGGAGCAGACCGGCTCCCTGCCGGACACCCTGGAGGACCTGGCCCAGCGCCAGGAGGAGGAGAGCCTGCGGCGGATCGACCGGACGGTGGGGGCCATCGAGCCGGCCATCGTGGTGATCACCAGCGCCCTGGCGGGCGTGATCCTGCTGAGCGTCATGCTGCCGCTGATGGGCCTGCTGTCCACCATCGGGTGAGGTGGGTCCCATGAAGAAACGGAAATACATAAAACGGGGAACGTGGATCCCCATGCTGCTGGGCCTGCTCCTGTTCGCCGCCGTGGCGGTATGGATGGTCCGGGGCGTGCAGGAGGCGGCGGCGGTCTCCCAGCGGGAGGGCCTGCGCATGGCCGAGGAGGCGGTGCGCAGGGCGGTAGTCAGCTGCTACGCGCTGGAGGGGGTCTACCCCGCCACCTATGAGGATCTGAAGGCCAAAAGCGGCCTGGCCATCGATGAGGAGAAATATAAGGTGTTTTATGAGATCTTTGCCTCCAACATCATGCCCAGCGTCAACGTGATCGATCTGACGGAGGTGGCCTCATGAGGCGGCAGAGCGGAGCGGGCACCCTGGCCGCCCTGGCGCTGACGTGCGTGTTCGGGGCCACGCTGCTGCTGAGCCTGGCCGCCGGGGCCAGCGTCTACCGCCGGGTGGCGGACCGGGTGGAGCAGAGCGCCGGGGACCGGGTCAGCCTCAGCTATATCACCGCCAAGCTCCACGGCTTCGATGCCGCCGGCATGGTGGAGGCCGGGCAGTACGGCGATGGGGACGCGGTGTTCCTGTACGAGGATTTCGATGGACTGATCTACGAGACGATCCTGTACGTCTACGATGGGCAGCTCCGGGAGATGCTGTGCGAGAAGGGCTGGGAACAGGATCCGGAATTCGGCGAGATCATCTCCCCCGCCCAGGCGCTGCAGGTCGGACAGCCCGCGCCGGGACTGCTGCGGCTGTCCCTGACCGGCGAAAGCGGCCTGCCCCAGATCGCGGATGTATATGTAAGGAGTGTGGGATAGTATGGCGGAACGGATCAAACCCACCCGCTCGGGGCTGTTTGCCATCGAGCTGCTGATCGCGGTGGGCGTATTCTCCCTGTGCGCCGCCATCTGCGTGGGGCTCTTTGTCCATTCGGAGGTCATGAGCCAGGACAGCGCCGACCTCAACCGGGCCGTCAGCGAGGCCAGAAGCGCCGCGGAGTGCTTTAAAGCCGCCGGAGGCGATGTCCTGCGGACGGCGGAGCTGACCGGCGGACAAGTGATCGAAAACACGATCTTTGTGTCCTTTGATGAAAATTGGGAAAAGCTGGAGCCGGGCGCGGAGAGCGCCTTTGCAGTCGCGCTGTACGTCAAGCCGGACAGCGGCTATACCGGCGCATCCCTTTCTGTACAGCGGTATGACAGAAACGGCGGAGAAGCGGTGGGGACCACCCTTCTCTTCTGGGAGATCGCGGCATTGGAGGTGGCGTCATGAAGCGGGGCGGAGGCGTATCCGGGGCAGTAAGCC
>CAMWTG010000304.1 GCA_947177115.1 uncultured Clostridia bacterium | reverse complement strand
CCTTTCATTCAGCTTGGTCTCCAGCTGATGGAGCTGGGACAGGATGTCGTTCTGTTCCGTCAGCTTCAGGCTATACTCCAGAATGCTCCGGGCGGCGCTGATACGAAACTGAGGGCTCTCTCCGCCGTCCTCCACCACCTCACGCAGCGTAGAGAGGGCCGGGGATATGGCCTGCTGGGCCTGCCGCGTGGCGTCCTCCACAAGGCCAGCAAAGGCGTTCCGGTACTCCGCTTGGAATTCCGGGTCTGCCAGGTAGCTCCGCAGCGTCTTGGCCGTGATGCCAGCGGCGGCAGCCGCTTTTTCCTTTGTCGGGTTGGTCAGCAGCGCCAGCAGGGCCTTTTGCTTTTTAGGTGTCATTCAATTCCCCCTTTCCATAGGTAATTTCCGGTAAAATTGGGACTGGGAACGCCTGCCGTTTGGTGGGCGTTCCCAACGTCTTAGCGTGCCAGCTATCCCCCTAGCAGCTATGGCCACGATATCAGTGCTTTCGAATCATGTGAAGCCATGCCCACAGGCTCTGTATAGTTTCCTCATCCTCATGCAAAGCTGCCCCAATCAGTTGAAATCTGTTCGAGTCATCATCCGAGAGCTGGTCCGGGTCCCGGCCGTCTGTGTAGTAATAGGCCCCCAGAATCGGGCGCTCCACATAGCGCAGCGCCTCCTCCGACAGCTCTGAGAGCATCCGTGCCAGATCATCACGACTTGTTTTCATACTATATCTCCTTCCTCCCACTGCTCAGCAAATGCGTGGGCCTGTTCGATTGTCGGGGCGATGTGGAGCAGGACAAAGCCGGGTGTAATCCCCTGGGACACGGTCCTGCGGTTTGTCTCCAGGATCCGCTCCAGCGTGTCAATGTGGATCTCCTTTTGCGTTGGAGAATACTCAACTGCCCATATGTCCTTAGTGAACCTTCGTCCTGTCATCCGCCCGGCTCTCATTTGCGGCAGCAGACAAAAGAATTGAAATAACTACAATTTTTTTCTGAAACGGGGATAGTTTCCGAAAGAGCGCAATCATCTCATCGTTTGAGTCAATCACTGTCCACACCCTCCTTATACAGCTGCATCCAGTCCAGCCGCCTCATTGGCGTGGATGAAATATACCGCTCAATCTTTTCAATCTCGTTCATTTGACAAATCCTCCATTTTGAGTTATAGTGGAGGCAGAACGTTCGTTTTGCTCTGTTCCACCCCGCCCCCGCCAGCGTTTGCAGCACTGGCGGGGGTATTTTTTACCGTTCCGGCCAGTGTGCATGGAACCCGCCGTACCGCTTGACCTCGTGATAAGACGCCTCCTGAGTAAGCTCCGCCCGGTGTTTCCCGGTATTGGCAAGGCACCACAGGTCGTCCACTTCCACCTTAGCCGCCCGGTACTCCTCCTCGACGGCGGCGATCTGCGCATTGACGGCAGGAAAATCCTCTTCGCTGGTGTAGAGCAGCCGTTCCCTCATGCCCTTAATGCGCTCCCCCAGACGTCGGAGGGCCGTTTCCGCCTCTATGTACTGGTTGTAGTAGTGCTGCATACTGAAATCAGCCATTATCATACTCCTCCTTTTCCTGCGAAAGCTTATCCAGAAACCGGGCCAGGGCGGTCACGGCGCAACGGTTCTCATACGCCCACGCGCAGCGGTCCGGCCGGCACTCAAATTCCTCAAGGTCGGCAGTGCTCGTAAAAAATAGCGGGCAGATTTTACTCATTGGTTGGTCTCCTCCTCCGGGAACTCCATTTGCTCCCCTTCCGGCAGCTCCGCAAAGCCGCCCAAATCCTGGTAATAGAAGCTGTGCTTTTTGCCTGCGTTGCCATGACCAGTAACAGCATGGACGATCCCGTCAAAGTCAAACAGCGGCTTCTCCAGGGCCGTAATCTCGTGGCCCATCTTCTGCGTATTCACGGCCAGATAGGTCCGGGCGATGTACTTGCCAGCCGCCATGAGGTCCTTTGCGGTGCCGTCCCAGCGGCGGGCGGGGCTCTGGTCCAGCAGCTTCTTGATCGTCTTCACAATAGGGCTCTGGTCATACTCCAGCCGGGCCCGCTGCTCCGCCAGCCAGTCCACGCTCCCCATCGGCTTCCAGGTCCAGCTCTCCTTGTCGAACCGGATGACGGTATCGCTCTGGGCCACGTCCCGCCCGGTGATGTGGAGCGATGCCTCCTCATCAGCGCGTTTGGCCTTGGTAATCGTCCAAATGGTATCCGCCGCGCCCATAATGCCGTTGGTCCCGGAGATCATGTTGAATGGGTCGTCATCGTCCTTCATCTTCCGGTTGTGGTGGACGAACAGCACAGAAACGCCCCGCTTGTCCATAAAGCCCTTGACGGTCTCCATCTCCCGGTAATCCTGGGCGTAAGACGCCTCCCTGGGAAGGGACTGCCCACGGATTTTCTGTAGCGTGTCGATGATAATGAGCTTTGTGTCTGGATGCTTCTTCAGGTGGTCGTCCAGGGTATCCAGCAGGCCGTCATCCAGTTTTGGGGCCTCCGTGGCGAAATAGAACTGTTCCGGCGCGGGCCTGCCGCACAAAATCTTATTCATGCGGTCCTGGAGGCGGTGCAGGCTGTCCTCCAACGCAAGGTACAGGACGCCGCATTGCCTGGACTGGTGGCCCATAAACGGCCTCCCAGCGGCCAGACAGAGGCCCAGGTCCAGAACCATCCAGCTCTTGCCAATCTTGGAAGCGGCGGTCAGCAGGATTGTCCCATCCGGCAGGATGCCCTCCACCAGGAACTCCACCGGCGGCAGGTTGGCCCGCTGAAGATCAGGTGCGGTGGTGATCGTGAGGGCCCGGACCTCCTTCGGCGGTTCCTCATCATCGGGGACCGGCTCCCATTTCGGCGTGTTCCGGCCCAGCTCCGAAAGCAGCCGCGCCGCCTCTGCGGCGCCCTTCGCCTCGATGAGGTCGCTCACGTCCCCATGCTCCGGGATATCCGGCCAGACCTTAGCTAGGTCCAGCAGCCGGACGGACTTTGCCACGCCGTGCAAGGCGGCAGCGGTCTCCTGGGCGTAGGCCCTGCCCACGGCGTCATGGTCCGGCAGGATAACCACCGGCAGGCCCCGCAGCTGCTCCGTATACTCCTTCCGCCACTTCCCAGGGCCAGCGCCATCCGCGCCGCTGACGGCGCAGCCGCCGATCTTCTCGTGGACGTTAATCGCGTCCTTTTCTCCCTCGCAGACGTACACCATTCCCTCCAGCTTTCCGGCCACGTAGAGC
>CAMWTG010000303.1 GCA_947177115.1 uncultured Clostridia bacterium | reverse complement strand
GATGGAGCTGTGCTCCGCCCATCTGGGAGACGAGGGCATCCGAGATCCCATCCGGTGCTATGAGTACCTGGGCCGGTTCTATGTTCAGGAGGGCAACAAGCGGGTCAGCGTGCTGAAAAGCTACGGCGCGGCCACCATCCCCGCCTACGTCATCCGGGTGATCCCTGTCTGGTCCGATGAGCCGGCGGTCCAGGCTTACTATGACTTTATGGCCTCCTACCAGATGACGGGGCTGTACCGGGTCTATTTCAGCCGCCCGGGCCGGTTTGCCAAGCTCCAGGCGGCCCTGGGCTTCGAGCCGGACCATGTGTGGACGGCGGACGAGCGGCAGCACTTTGTGGCCGGGTTCACCTATTTCCGGGATGCTCTGCGGAAACAGGGCGGCGAGGAGCTGGAGGTCACGCCGGCGGACGCGCTGCTGGTGTGGCTGCGGGTATATAAGTTTGAGCAGTTGTGGAGCCTCAGCGCCGCGGAGCTGGCCAAGTCGGTGGCGGCGGTGCGGCCGGATATGAAGCTGCTGTCCGCTCCGGAGCCCATCTCCGTCAGTACCGAAACGGAAGAACAGAAAAAGGAGGACGGCGAGCCCGCCGCCCCGGGGATCTTCGGCCGCCTGCTCCACGCGGTGTTCCCGGACCACCTGAACGTGGTGTTCGTCAACGAGGGCAGTCCGGAGACCAGCGACTGGATCCGGGCCCACGACCTGGGACGGCAGTACCTGGAGGCGGTCATGGGGGAAAAGGTGACCGTTCAGGTGTTCAATGATGTCAACCCCGGCGAGGGAGCGGCGGAGGTCATGGAGAACGCCGCCGCCGCCGGGGCGCAGGTGATCTTTGCCACCACGCCGCCCCTCATCAGCGCCTGCCGGAAGACGGCGGCCAAATACCCCGGCCTCCGGATCCTCAACTGCTCCGCATCTATGCCCTACGCGGGGGTGCGGACTTACTACAGCCGCATTTACGAGGGCAAGTTCATCACCGGCGCCATTGCCGGGGCCATGAGCCGGGACGGGCGCATCGGTTATGTGGCCTCCAACCCCATTTTTGGCGTGCCGGCCTCCATCAATGCCTTCGCCCTGGGCAGCCGGCTCACCAATCCCCGCTCCCGGATCGAGCTGCGCTGGTCCTGCGTGGAGGAGGACGCTATGGGGGGCCTGGCGGCGGAGGGGGTGGATATCATCTCCAACCGGGACGTCCCCGCTCCGGACCGGGTGCTGGAGCCCTGGGGGCTGTGCCAGGTAAATCCGGACGGGACCCTGCTGTCCCTGGCCTCTCCCTACTGGCACTGGGGCAATTTTTACGTCAAGCTGATCCGCAGCATTTTCAGCGGCGGCTGGGACGAGCTGAACGTGCAGGACGATGAGCGGGCGGTCAATTACTGGTGGGGCATGAGCAGCCGGACGGTGGACGTCCTTTTGAGCCAGAAGCTGCCCGCCGGAGTGGCCCAGCTGGTGCATATCCTGCGCAAGGGCGTGATCGATGGGACCATCGAGCCCTTCCGCCGGCCCATCCTCTCCCAGGACGGCCAGGTGCGCAGCGATGGGGAAAAATATTTCTCCCCGGAGGAGGTGCTGCATATGGACTGGCTGTGCGACTGCGTGGAGGGGTCCATCCCTTCCTTTGACCAGCTGCTGCCCATGTCCCGCTCCATTGCCCGCCTTCAGGGAGTCTACCGGGATCAGATCCCGCCGGAGAAGGAGGGACCGGTGCTGTGAAGATCCTGCTGGTCTCCGACAAGGAGAGCCCGTACTACTGGGACTACTACCAGCCGGGCCGGCTGTCGGATATCGATCTGATCCTCTCCTGCGGCGATCTGAAGTCGCAGTATCTCAGCTTCCTGGTAACAATGGGCCGCGCCCGGGTGCTGTATGTCCACGGCAACCATGACCAGACCTATGACCAGCGCCCCCCGGAGGGGTGCGACTGCATCGAGGACAAGCTGGTGACGGTGAACGGCCTGCGGATCTTGGGTTTAGGAGGCAGCCCCACTTACAGCGGCGGACCTCACCAATATACCGAGCGGCAGATGGAGCGGCGGATGAGAAGGCTGTGGTTCCAGCTCCGGCGGGCGGGGGGCGTGGACATTGTGCTGACCCATTCCCCCGCCCAGGGATACGGGGATGGGGAGGATTACGCCCACCGGGGTTTCGAATGCCTGGTCCCTTTTCTGGATAAGTACCGGCCTCAGTATCTGATCCATGGGCATGTGCATCTGAATTACGGGGCCGACAGGCCCCGCATCCTCCGGCGGGGGGAAACGACTATCATCAACGCGTATGAGCGGTATATACTTGAAATTCCTGATCCGCAGTGATCTTCGCGCCCCTGCGGTGCGGATATCATCCGCCCGCCTGCCCGCCTGCGCGCATCAACCCTGCCTGCCCAGAGAAAGGAGCAGTATGTCAAACTTCACCGGCCATTTTAAGACCATCACCGCCCACAAACTCCGGGTCATGAAATACTGCTTCAAAGTGGGCCTCTATAAGCAGGGACTGCTTCACGACATGAGCAAATATGCCCCTGTCGAATTTTGCGCAGGGGTCAGATATTACCAGGGCGACCGCAGCCCCAACGAAATGGAGCGTCTGGAAAAGGGCTATTCCGCCGCCTGGCTCCACCACAAGGGGAGGAACAGGCACCACCTGGAGTACTGGATCGACTACGATCCCCGGCTGGATTTTAAAATGAGCGGCATGGAGATGCCGGTCAACTATGTGGTGGAGATGTTCTGCGACCGCATCGCCGCCTGCCAGATCTACCAGAAGGACAAATACACCGATGCCTCCCCCTGGAATTACTACGTGAAGAGCCTGGACCACTATGTCATCCATCCCAAGACCCAGGCCCTGCTGGAGAAAATGCTCCTGATGCTCCGGGACGAGGGGGAGGAGAAAACCATTGCCTATATCCGCCGGGAGATCCTGAAAAACTGCCGGTAACGAGGTTTTTCACCAAATGTAAACCGCCGGTTAGCAGAAATTCCGCCCTGGTTGCTGGACCATCCGGGGCGGTTTTGCTATGATGGCTGGGAAAGGAGGCGGTGGCCTGTGACGATAGGGCAGCGTATCGCGCAAAAACGGAAGGAGCGGGGGCTCAGCCAGGAGGCGCTGGGGGAGGCCCTGGGCGTATCCCGGCAGTCCGTGTATAAATGGGATAGCGTTTCCGCTCTGCCGGACATAGACAAATTGATCGCCCTCAGCAGAATGTTCGGTGT
>CAMWTG010000302.1 GCA_947177115.1 uncultured Clostridia bacterium | reverse complement strand
GATCCTCATCCCAGGGGGGCGGATCGTCCACCGGTACGGGAGCAGGCTTGGGCGCAGGATCTACCTGGGGCCGGGGCCGTGGAGCGGGAGCAGATGCGGGAGCGGCCGGCAGGCCGCCCTCCTCCAGCCTTGCCAGACGGGCGGCAAGGGCCGTCACATCGCCGCACAGGCTCTCATCGCACAGGCGCATGAGGCACAGCTCTGCGTCCGTACGGCGGTTGGGGCTGAGAGGCAGAGAGGCGGAAACATTTTGCAGCTGGGAGGCCATAAAGAGCAGCCGGGTGGGGCTGACGCCCTGGCTCAGGCCGTCCATCAGCGTATCGTCATACCCGCCGGACAGCAGCGCCGCGCCGCCCTCGGGGGCGGTCATGCGGATGAGCAGATCCCGGGTCAGGGTGGACAGCTCGCCCAGCAGCGCCCCCACGTCCTTGCCGCCGCCGTACAGCCGGTCCAGGGTCAGAAGCGCCCCCTGGACATCCCGCCGCAGCAGCTGGCCCATAAGCTCCGCCGTCTGCAAATTTCCGGCAAGGCCCAGCACGTCCAGCACCCGCTCACTGTCGATGGTTCCTCCCGCCGCGCCGCACTGGTCCAGCAGGCTCAGCGCGTCCCGCATGGCCCCATCGGCCAGACGGGAAAGCAGCCCGGCAGCGTCCTCCGTCAGCTCCATGCCCTCCTGTCCGGCCACATAGAGCAGCCGCGCCGCGATGTCCCGGGGCTGGATGCGCTTGAAAGCGAACCGTTGGCACCGGGAGAGGATGGTGGCGGGCACCTTGTGGAGCTCGGTAGTGGCCAGGATGAAAATCAAATGGGCCGGGGGCTCCTCCAGGATCTTCAGCAGGGCGTTGAAGGCGGAGATGGACAGCATGTGGACCTCATCGATGATATACACCCGGTACTTCACGCTGGCAGGGGAGTAGACAGCCTCGTCCCGGAGGGCCCGGACCTGGTCTACGCCGTTGTTGCTGGCGGCGTCCAGCTCCAGCACGTCCAGAAGACTGCCATTGTCAATGCCCAGGCAGGCGGGGCACTGGCCGCAGGGGTCGCCGTCCCTGGGGGACCGGCAGTTCACCGCCTTGGCCAGGATCTTGGCGCAGGTGGTCTTGCCGGTGCCCCGGGTGCCGGTGAAGAGATAGGCATGGGAGAGCCGGCCCTGGGCCGCCTGACGGCGCAAGGTCCCGGTAATATGCTCCTGTCCCACCACATCCTCGAAGGTCTTGGGCCGCCACTTGCGGTAGAGCGCCTGATACATGAAGATACCTCCCGTCTACAAAAAATAGGGGCCCTGAAGGCCCCTATCTCAGGTCATGAAATACTCTCCGCAAGCATCCGCTCCGAACCGGAGCCCTCGCGGCACATTTCGTCCCGCTTAATGCTGCTCGGTTCCCCGCCTGACATGGTTCACAGGCTTCCATTGCGCGAGACCGGGACCTCAACACGAATGCCTGCGGAGAATATTTCACGGCGTTGGTCTTATTATACACGATTGCCCGGCGGATTGCAAGAGGGAATTTCAGGACTCGGGGAATCAATTTGACCAGCTGCCCTGCTCCCGTCTGGATGGCCCCCAACTGCGCCGCAGAGCCGGACCGCCCCATAGGACGGCCCGGCTCCGTTACATATGATCTGTTTTCGCAAAATACTCTCAGCGGAATTCGTCCAGCGTAATAGTTTTTCCTCCGGCCAAGCGGGAGGCCTCCGCCGCAAGAGCCATGACGTGGCTCTCCACGGACGCGTCCACGCTGGTCAGACCCTCAGTGCCGCCGCTGGAGATCAGCTCGTACATATGATCCATCAATCCGCCATCGCCGCCGCCGTGGCCTGCCAGATTGTTGGCGGAACCGCTCAGGTCGATAATCTCTTCCGGCTGCCCGAAACGGCGGAGCGTCAGCTTACGCTCGCTGATGTTCCCTTCGATCTCACCCTTTGTGCCGGTGATGCGGATCGTCCGGTAGGTCTGCTCGGTAAAGGCCGTCATGGTGAAGGTGGCGTGAACATTGTTCTCGAACTCCAGATTCACCGTCTGGTGGTCCACCACATCGTTGTCGCAGCGGAACACGCAGCGGCCGTAGGGTCCGGTGCGCAGCGCGGCGTAGATGTTCTCTTCGGTGGGATCGGAGGCCACCACTGTGCAGGGCCAACCGACATTTTTGCGCCGGCATCCGGTGTGGCTGCTGGTGACGTAGATCTTCTCCGCATCGTAAGGGCACTCGCCCTTGCAGGCGCAGCCGTCCAGGCAGCGCATGGCCGCGCCCTCCGGCGCGGAACCGGAATGGAAGTAATCCAGCGCACCGAAGCTCTGGACCCGCACGCACTTCTCCCCCACCAGCCAGCGGAGGATGTCCATATCATGGCAGCTCTTGGCCAGGATCATGGGGCTGGTCTCCTCGCTGCGCCGCCAGTTGCCGCGAACGAAGCTGTGGGCATAGTGCCAGTAGCCCACGTTTTCGATGGCATCGACCGTCTCGATCTTACCGATGTCGCCCCGGCGCAGGATCTTCTCCAGATTGGAATAGAACATGGTGTAGCGCAGCACATGGCAGACCACCACCGCCCGCTGGGCCTCGTGGGCCTTCTCCTGCAGCTGGCGGCACTCAGCCAGGCTGGGGGAAATGGGCTTCTCCACCAGCAGGTGATAGCCCTTCTCCAGGGCCTTCAGCGCCATGGGCACATGCTGGCGGTCCTGGGTGGCAATGATGGCCACATCGGCCAGTCTGGGCTGCTCCAGCAGCTCCTCGGCGGAGGCAAAGCACATTTCGGCAGGCACGCCGTACTCCCTTTGCAGGATCTCCAGGCGCTCCGGGCGGTTGTCGGCCCCGGCCACGATCTTCATGCGGTCAGGGTATTCCTTCTGATAGGTGGCGTAGTTCTCCAGGCCGCGGTTACCGCAGCCGCAGATGACAAAAGTAAGTGTTTTCGACATAAGATCATCTCTCCTTTGCTTTATAATACCATTCCTCGACTAAAAGTGCAACATCGTTACCGGGCGGAAATCCAGGAATAGCCGTGATTTTAGGCTCGAGATCAAAGTTCTTTTTCATACTTTTTTCAAGAAAAAGTATTAATTCCTCAAAATTCTCCAGGAAAAGGGGGCCAACCGGATGGCGACCCCCTTTTCCATTTTAAATTATGCGACAGGCGCTCTTCCGGCGCTTAGCCGTAGTAGCTGGTCACAAAATGCTGGTACCTGTCTCTTAGACACATATACGAGACCA
>CAMWTG010000301.1 GCA_947177115.1 uncultured Clostridia bacterium | reverse complement strand
CAGTACTTATTTCAAGTATCCCCAGGAAATCCGGCGGCTGATCTATACCACCAACGCTATTGAGGCCTTCAACCGCCAGCTTCGCTAGGTGACCAAGGCCAAGTCCGTTTTCCCCACCAACGACAGCCTGCTGAAGATGTTATACCTGGCCATGACCTCTATCGCTCCAGTTTCCCAAGTTCCCATGTTTCCTTCTCCCTCTCTGACTTCCTTTAACTGCGCGTTTGGGCACTCCTCCTGCCTCTCCCATAATTGACAACCTCCCATGGGTATGATATTCTTTACATCAGGGTAATTTGCAGAAAATGCCTGCACAACAAGGAGGTAACACCATGCGCGGTATTCCGTCTTTGATCACCGATATTCGCAAGAAGGTCTTTACCGAGGTCGCCCGGATGGCCTATGAGGGCGGCGATTACACCAAGGCAGAGGACCTGCCTTATGTCATTGTGCCCGGCGACAAGGCCCTTCACCGGGAATCCATTTTCCTGGAACGGGCCATCGCCGGCGAACGGGTGCGCCTGGCCATGGGCCTGTCCATCCGGTCCATCCAGTCCCGGACGCTCATGACCGAGGGCATGGACCAGGCGGCTATCGCCGAATCCTACTACGAGCCGCCCCTCATCAACATCATCCCCTACGCCTGCCACGCCTGCCCCACCAAGCAGTACAAGGTCACCCAGTTCTGCCAGAACTGCCTGGCGGCCTCCTGCCAGAAGGTGTGCCCCAAGGGGGCCATTTCCTTCGTCAACGGCAAGAGCCAGATCGACCCGGACAAGTGCATCAAGTGCGGCAAGTGCGCCAAGGCGTGCCCCTACAACGCCATCATCTACATCGAGCGCCCCTGCATGGCGGCCTGCGGCATGGACGCCATTGTCTCCGATGACAGCGGCAAGGCCGTCATCAACCAGGACAAGTGCGTGGCCTGCGGCCAGTGCCTGGTCAGCTGCCCCTTCGGCGCCATCGTGGACAAGGGCCAGATCTTCCAGGTGGTCCGCTCCATTATGGAGGGCAACAAGGTGGTCGCCATCGTGGCTCCTGCCTTCATTGGCCAGTTCGGCAAAGAGTCCACTCCGGAGAAGTTCACCACAGCAATGAAAATGCTGGGCTTCGACCGGGTGGTGGAGGTGGCCGTGGGCGCGGACATGTGTACCATTGAGGAGGCGGAGGACTTCCTTATGCGGGTCCCTGCCGAGCAGGACTTCATGGCCACCTCCTGCTGCCCCGCCTGGCACGCCATGGTGGAAAAGCTGTTCCCCGCTCAGTTTGAGAACATTTCCATGACCCTGACCCCCATGGTCTTCACCGCCCGTCTGGTAAAAAAGCAGAACCCGGACTGCAAGGTGGTCTTCGTAGGCCCCTGCGCCGCCAAGAAGCTGGAGGCCATCCGGGAGAACATCCGCTCCGATGTGGACTTCGTGCTGACTTTTGAGGAACTTCAGGGCATGTTCGAGGCCAAGGGCGTGAACTTTGCGTCTATTCCCGAGGGCGAATCCATGCGGGAGGGCACGGCGGCGGGCCGCGGGTTTGCGGTATCCGGCGGCGTGGCCCAGGCGGTGGCAGACGTGATCCACCAGACCGACCCCGGCCTGGAGGTCAAGACCGCCAGGGCCGAGGGCCTGCGGGAGTGCCGGAAACTGATGACCCTGGCCCGGGCCGGGAAGTACAACGGTTATCTGCTGGAGGGTATGGCCTGTCCCGGCGGGTGCGTGGCCGGAGCGGGGACCCTGCTGCCTGTGGAGCTAGCCGCCACCGTGGTGGGCCGGTACCAGAATGAGGCTGACCAGGAGAGCCCCCTGAACAGCCCTTATCGGAGTGCGGGGAGAGACTTGGATTAACGGTGTACATATTTCCCTTGAAAGGAAAAGATTCATGTTCGTACACGGCCATTTGATGCGGCCTCGCACAATCGCAGGGATTTTTGTCCGCAGGGCCCCGCTATAACGCTATGGATCTTCATCGGGAATGCCTGCCATACTTGTATTTGCCAAAAGGGCGGAACAGCGTTCCGCCCTTTTGTGGTCTATAACGGAAACGGCGCGGCAAGGCTGTGGCAGAAGGAGGCCGGCGTCCCTGGTGCGCTATCATGACTCACCCCTCCGTCATAACGGTATTCCGCTCCTTTGTCGTATCCTGTATAATTTGGTCGAGAGAGGAGGTGCGACAGTGAGCCTGCAAGAGGATATGGCGGGGGCGATCCGCGCGATCATGGAACGGAAGAACCTGTCCCTGACGGCATTTTCCGAGGAGCTGGGGATATCCCGCACCGCCCTGTGCGACTATGTCAAAGCCAGGGGCAACCCCAGCGCCGCGACCATTGAGCACATGGCGCAAAAACTGGGGATCAGCCCGGCGGCGCTCATCACAGGTCTGACAAGCACGGGACGCCGGGATATCTTCCTGCTGCTCCTGGATACGCTTCAAGGCGTGTCGGAGCTGTCGGAGGAGGACCGGATCCGCTTTGCGGAGCTGTTCCTGGAGATGATGCAGCTGTGGGAGAAAGAGCTTGCGGCTGAAGGGGGATAGGGAGAAGGACCTGCTGCGGAGAAATCTCCGCAGCAGGTCCTTTTTGCCACAACCGTCCACAGGAGAGCGTTCGTGTTTTTCCTAAAAAGACCGCCGCAGGCTCTTCTCGAAGCCTGCGGCGGTCTTTATAACGGAAAAATCACACCAGCCGGGCGGTGCTGACCTTGACGCCGGGGCCCATGGTGGAGGCTGTCACGCAGCTCTTCACATACTGGCCCTTGGCGGCGGCGGGCTTGGCCTTGATAATAGCGCCCATAAGGGTGTTGAAGTTGTCGTTCAGCTTCTCCGCGCCGAAGGACACCTTGCCGATGGGGCAGTGGATGATGTTGGTCTTGTCCAGGCGGTACTCGATCTTACCGGCCTTGACTTCCTGCACGGCCTTGGCCACATCGGGGGTGACGGTGCCGGCCTTGGGGGAGGGCATCAGGCCCTTGGGGCCCAGCAGCTTACCAAGACGGCCCACAACGCCCATCATATCGGGGCTGGCGACCACCACATCGAAGTCGAACCAGTTTTCCTTCTGGATCTTCTCCACCATGTCCATCTCGCCCACGAAGTCGGCGCCGGCGGCGCGGGCCGCGTCGGCCTTGTCGCCCTTGGCGAAGACCAGCACCCGGGCGGTCTTGCCGGTGCCGTGGGGGAGGACGATGGCGCCGCGGACCTGCTGGTCGGCGTGGCGGGAGTCAACGCCCAGCTT
>CAMWTG010000300.1 GCA_947177115.1 uncultured Clostridia bacterium | reverse complement strand
CAATGATGCAGAGAGCATGACCTGCGGCGGCAAAATCGAAGTCGATCTTCTCCACGACAGGATGATCGTTATCAGCAAAATCAATCGTTACCATGCCGCCTACGGAGGATCCCATCTGGTCCAGCAGGCCGCTGGGTTTGCCGAAATAGACGTTCTCGGCATACTGCCCGATCTGGGCCAGCTGGACGGGGGTGCATTTGTTCCCATAGAACAGGCTGTTGAAAATATTCCCCAGCAGTACCTCCAAAGCCGCGCTGGAGCTGAGGCCGCTGCCCTTGAACACGCTGGAGGTAGTATAGACATTGAAGCCCTCCAGCCTGCATCCCTGGCGGGCAAACCAGGAGGCAATGCCCCGGAGAATGGAAACGGAGCGGTTATACTCCTCCTGACGGACCTCCAGGTCATCAAGCTCCACCACATCCATGGGGAACCCCTCGCTTTGCAGCCGGATCACGTTCTCTCCATTGGGCGCCACGGCGGCGATGATGTCCAAATTCACACTGCCCGCCAGGACACGCCCATGCTGATGGTCGGTGTGGTTGCCGCCGATCTCCGTGCGGCCGGGGGCCGAAAACACCGCTATTCGGTCACAGGGACCAAAGGTTTCCGTCAGACCTCTGACGATCCTTTGATAGCGCTCCATCTGTTCGGACAGACCGGCGGGACCGCAGAGGGCGGCAACGGCCTCCTTCAACCGCTGAAAGTCTTTCGCATAGGAAAATGTATAATCCATAACAGCCTCCTATTTTATATTGATTTTTTATGCTATTACAAATTATTATAATTGTGGTTCCTTTGAATGAACATGGATTTTTTGAGCATCTGCACCCATTTTTTGGTCAAAATAAGGCCCCGGCGCCAGCCGGGGCCTTATTGTCCGTGGTTTTCCATTTGACAGCAGGACCTTAACTCTTTTCATTTCTCTGTCTGACGGCATACTGACGGGGAGAAATGCCCTTGATATCTTTGAAGGCTCTGGAGAAATAGAAGGGATCTTCAAATCCCACCGAGGTCGAAATCTCCTGAATGGAGCAATCCGTCTCCGTCAACAAAGCGCAGGCCCGCTCGATCCGATACTCCAGCAGGAAACGCTTCGGAGAAATCTGAAAGCGTTTAACGAACCGGCGATAGAGACTGGAATGACTAACGGAGGCATAAGCTGCCAGACCTTCAACGGTGATAGGTTCCTCATAATGGTTCACAATGTACTCTGCCGCCAGCAGGGCGCAGTCCGGCCCATCGGTTCCCTCCCGCTTGCCGCTCCGGGCCGTGCGGACCAGGAAAGACAGCAGATCGTACAGCCGCGCCGTCATGGCCAGCTGCTCCCAGGGCTTGGTCCCGAAACAGGCGTATACCTCCTGGATCAGCTCCCGCAGCTCCCCGCTGTCGCGTCCGTAATAGACCGGCTCCTCCGGCGTGAAGTCCGTCCGCTCCATAAACCGCCCCGCATCCAGGCCGCCGAAGCCCACCCAAACATACTCCCAAGGCTCCGATGAATCAGCGCAGTAGTGAATGGCAGTGTCCGGATAAACCAGGAAAGTGTCCCCTGGGCCCAGTTCACGGCACTTGTCCTGGCATACATACACTCCCTTCCCGCTCATCACATGATGAAGAAGAAAGTGGTCGCGCACTCCCGGACCCCAGCCGTAGCCAGGGGTGCACTGTTGACAGCCCGTATTCTGGACATAGAGCGATGCCGTACGGCGTTCCAGCTTCATGGAATGTTTATAAATGCTATTGGTAGTTTCGTTCATTATGACATCCCCCCTCTTCTCAGATTGCCTGCCCGGGCTGACGGGCAGAGGGAGGCCGTAAGGGGCGCCTCCCATATTTTTATTATACTGAAACGAACCAAGTTTGTCCACAGTTTCAAGGATTTTTTCCTGAAATCGTCTATTTTGCCTAACAATTTCTTCTTTGTTTGTGAAATTTGCCACAAAGCAGCCGGATCACCCACAAAAATATCATAACAATTCCCAGTTATTGTTTCCTTGACTTCTATATATTACCGTGTTACTATACTAAATTGAAAAAGTGATGAAGGAGGGACCAGTGTGGAGGTATTTCACGGCGAGGGTGCGGAGCTGCTGGTACGGGCAGTCCTGTCACTGAAAACAGAGGATGAGTGCCGGGCTTTTCTTGAGGATCTGATGACTGGAAAGGAAATCCAAGACTGCTCCCAGCGAATCCTGGTAGCAAAACTGCTGCGAGAAAAGATGGTGTACAGCCATATTGCCCAGCGAACCGGAGCGAGCACCGCTACTATCAGCCGCGTCAACCGGTGCTGCGCCTATGGTGCAGGCGGATATCAGACAGTACTTGAGCGTATGGAACAAAGCGAATAGCCTTCATACATTTTGATTATCGCGCTTTAGGAGGTTCACAATGGATCGATTCCCAATCTGGAGGGCGGACGAACGGGGCGGACTGCAGCTGCGGGAGCTGTTTCGCCGCCACGGCTACCTGCCCTACCGTATGAGCAAATTTGAGCCATACGATTTATATGTAAAGAACAAGAGCTTTCTGGTCAGCGAAAATATCCTGACCTTTACTGACACCGATGGGCGGCTGATGGCGCTGAAGCCGGACGTCACCCTTTCCATCGTCAAGAACGCCCAGCCTCCGGCGGGCGGGCTGGAAAAGGTGTATTACCATGAGAACGTTTACCGCACGACCTCCGCGGGGCTGGGGTTCCGGGAGATCATGCAGACCGGGCTGGAGTGCATCGGCGACCTGGACCTGGCCGCTATGGGCGAGGTTTTGGCCCTGGCGGCGGAAAGCCTGCGGCTGCTGGGCGGCGGGGAATATCTGCTGGATCTGGGACATATGGGGCTGGTGTCCGGCCTGCTGGAACAGGTACGGGAGGCGTCTGTGAAGGAACTGCTCCTGGAGGAGCTGGGCCGGAAAAACGCCCCGGCGCTGGAACAGCTCTGCGCCCAGGCCGGAGTGGAACGGGAGCTGGCGGAACGGCTGTGCCGTCTGGCGCAGCTGTATGGGCCTCCCGCCAGAGTCCTCCCCCAGCTGGAAGAACTGACGGTGGGAAAGCAGGCCGGGGCCGCGCTGGATGAATTGAAGGGGCTGTGCCGGATCCTGGAGAGCATGGGGCTGCTGGACGGACTGCGGCTGGACTTCTCCATTGCCAACGATATGCGGTATTACAACGGCGTCATCTTCCGGGGATATCTGCCGGGACTGGCCAGCGGCATGCTGGCCGGCGGACGGTATGACAA
>CAMWTG010000299.1 GCA_947177115.1 uncultured Clostridia bacterium | reverse complement strand
GCCCTGTATCCCGCCCAGACTGTGCCCGGGGCGGAGATATATACCATGAGCATCCGGAGCCGCGGTAATCAGGATGTCCGCTTCTATCCCTACCGCCTGTTCGGCGGCAGCGGCCGGACAGACGAGGCTGGCGTCCTGGCTCTGCCGGATGACGGCGGCTGGATAGGCGGCGCTTGGTCCGGCGGGGAGGAATACCGGGTGGACTACGTCCCCGGCGGTCCGGAGAACGGCTTCACCCCCCTGCCCGAGCTGACGGCAATGGAGGAGGGGCGGTATCAGGCGGAGGTGGTTTACGGCTACCGCTACCTGGAGGTCCCCGACCGGGCGTGGGCGGCGTTGGAGCCGCTGCTGAGCGGGGAAAGATGGGATTTGGTCATTGAGAGCCTGGAACAGCAGCTGGCCGCCGCCGAAGGCGACGAGCGGGCGGAGCTGGAAGAATCTGTGGAGCGGACCCTGAAAATACAGGCCGGCTCCGTCACGCTGGAGGATATGGACGTTTCTGTGGAGCTGCCGGAGGGGCTGGAGCAGTTTTGGTGGCCCCTGACCGCTGCGGCCCGGACGGCGGCGCTGCTGGACAAGCTGGCGGTCTACGATCTTGACACCCCGGCTATGGAGCGGGGGGAGGACTTCGTGTCCCACTTCTTGACGGAGGGCAGGGGCTACTGCATCCATTTCGCCACCGCCGGAGCCCTGCTGCTGCGGATGCAGGGCATCCCCGCCCGGTATGTCACCGGATATACGGTGCAGCTGGACGGACAGGGCCGGGGCGAGGCCCTGGACAGCGATGCCCACGCCTGGGTGGAGATCTATCTGGACGGCTACGGCTGGCACCCGGTGGAGATGACCCCCGGCTATGCAGGCGGAGAGGCCGGTATCTCCCTGGTGGAAGACCTTGGAGCGGGGGAGCCCGGCCAGCCTGAGGAGCAGGAGCCCCAGGAAGAAGCGCCGGAGGAGGAGCTTCCCGAGGAGGACCCCGGCCAGCTGCCCCTGCCCGGTGAGGCCGCCGGGCAGGAGGAGGAAGACGCCGGGGAGAGCGTTCTCGATGCCGGAGTGGTACGCGCTCTGGCAGCGGCCGGCGCGGCTGCCTGCGGCCTGGGCGGGCTGTACGCCCTGGCGGTGCTGCTGCGGCGGCGGGAGCGGAGGGATCCGGATACCAACCGGTCGGCGATCCGCGCCTACCGCCGGTATCAACGGGTCCTGCGCCTGGGCGGCGCGGAAAACGAGACGCTGGAGGAGCTGGGCCGCAAGGCCAGGTTCAGCCAGCACACCCTGACGGACGAGGAGCGGGAGACGGCGTGGCGAAGCCTGGACGAGGCGGCGGAAACGGCCCGGCAGCGGCAGAAGAAGTATCTGCGCTGGCTGTTCCCCCTGGTGCGGCCCGCTCTGTAGGAGGAAGGTATATGGATGGGACGATTCTGACGGTCAATGGAAGGCCCTTCGTCATCCGGCGGCTGCTGGGCAAAGGAAAGGGCGGTTACTCCTACCTGGCCTGGGACGGGGCGCGGGAGGTGGTCCTCAAGCAGATCCACCACGAGCCCTGCGATTACTATCAGTTCGGCGACAAGCTCCAGGCGGAGCTCTGCGACTACCGGCGGCTGCGGGACATTGGCATCCCCATCCCCGCGCTGCTGGACGCGGACGAGGCAGAGGAGCGGATCGTGAAGGAATACATTGCCGGGGATACCGTCTTCGACTATGTACTCCGGGACGAAATGCGGCCGGAATTCGTGGAACAGGTCCGGGAGATGTGCCGCCTGCTGTACCCCGCCCGCACCAACATCGATTATTTCCCCACCAACTTCGTGGTGCACGAGGGGCGGCTGTACTACATTGACTTCGAGTGCAACGATTACCAGGAGCAGTGGGATTTCGAGCACTGGGGGATCCGGTACTGGTCCCGGACGCCGGAATTCGAGGAATATCTTCGCAGCCGCGGCGGCTGACGCCTATTTCCCGCCGTCCGAAAGGACGGCGGGAGTTCCTTTTGCGGGGGAAATTGATTTCCCTGAAAAATTCCGTCTGCCTCTTGCTTAAACCAGCGCTTTGGTATAAAATGTGGATTACTATAAATTGGTGCATTTTGCGCTTGCGGGAGGTTACTATGAAAATTGTGATCCTGGACGGCTATTGCCTCAACCCCGGCGATCTGAACTGGAGCGGCTTCGAGTCCCTGGGCGAGGTGACGGTTTACGACCGTACCCCTGTGGACGATGTGGAGGAGATCCTCCGCCGGATCGGGGACAGCGAGATCGTCCTGACCAACAAGACCCCCATCACCCGGACCATTCTGGACCAGCGGCCCGGGATCCGGTATGTGGGCCTGCTGTCCACGGGATACAACGTGGTGGATACCGCCGCCGCCCGGGAGAAGGGCATTCCTGTGTGCAACGTCCCCGGCTATGGAACGGCGGCAGTGGCCCAGATGGCCATTGCGCTGCTGCTGGAGATCTGCTGCAAGGTGGGGCACCATGACCGGGCGGTCCATGAGGGCCGCTGGAGCAGCTGCATCGACTACTGCTTCTGGGACGGCACGCTGATGGAGCTGGCGGGAAAGACCCTGGGCATTATCGGCTATGGCAGCATCGGCCAGGCCACGGGGGAGATCGCCAAGGCGCTGGGCATGACGGTGATCGCCACCGGCTCCCGCCCCTGGGGCGAGGGCCAGCGGCCTGCGCCCTATATCCCCCTGGAGGAGCTGCTGGGCCGCAGCGATGTGGTGAGCCTCCACTGTCCCCTGTTCCCCGCCACCAAGGGGATCATCAACCGGGAGAATATCGGGAAGATGAAAGACGGGGCCATTCTCATCAACACCAGCCGGGGCCCGCTGATCGTGGAGCAGGACGTGGCGGACGCGCTGAACAGCGGTAAGCTTTACGCCGCCGGAGTGGATGTGGCGGAGGCGGAGCCCATCCCGGCGGACAGCCCGCTGCTGACGGCGAAAAACTGCGTGATCACGCCCCATATCGCCTGGGCCCCTCTGGAGGCCCGGCAGCGGCTGATGGATATTGCCGTGGGCAATTTGCGGGGTTTTCTGGCGGGAGCGCCAGAAAACGTCGTAAACTGAGCGGGGGCTATGGTAGAATAGGAGCTGCGGCCCTACGGGCCGCTCCCGCAGTTTTTCTGTTTGAAAGATTTGCCCCTCGCCGGGGCGGGCCTTCTTTTCCCTTGTGGGAAAAGAAGCAAAAGCACCCTCAAGGGACGTTCAGTCCCTTGAGAATCCCTGGCATGTGTTTTT
>CAMWTG010000298.1 GCA_947177115.1 uncultured Clostridia bacterium | reverse complement strand
CGGAGGGCAGCAGTTTTTGACGCTGCAACCGGCTCCGCTCCCGCTTCTTCCTCTCACCTTCGGTAGAGGACTGGCCAATCAGCAGTTGAATGTCAGCCATGTAGAAAGCGCCATCTGTCAGGACTTCCACAAGGCCAAATTCCATGAACACCTTGATTGCCCTCTCTACCGTCCCGATTTGGTGCCGGGTGAAGGTGGCAATGGTCTGGACGGTATGGGGAAGATGCTCATTGAGCATGAGGATTCCGCCGCTTTTCAGGGACATAAGGTACATTTTCAGCAGCAGATTCGAGTACAACAGGCCGTCCGGCATACTTTCCAGAACAACCATCGTTTCACTGTTGTAGAAATTTTCTTTCAGTTTGAGATAGTAAAATCTCCTGTTTTCAGCCATAGGGTAAAAACTCCTTTAGTAGAATGGCCTTTACGGGCCGTCTGAGGGCCTTCCGGGGTGCTGGATAGGGAATGTATCACACTCCCTTCGAGCCGCCCCCGGAAAGCCTTGCAATTACTGGACTTTTAGAGGCTACTTTTTCTACACTCCGGCCCGTTTCTTCCTGGCCCACTCTCGCTTGCTGCGTTTGGCCCGATTTGCGGCACAAGCAGGGCAGTAAAGAGTGTTGCGCTTGGGAGGGATAAAAAGCCTCCGACACTCCCGGCAACGCCGCTGACCGATAGAAGGGGCCGGGGACAGGGCGGCGCACAGGCCAGCGTCCAGCGGCAGAACAGCGGCGCGGAACCATTTGCAGATTAGCGAGTATGTGATGCTCTGCGGACAGATACATTCTTCGCCATCGTCCAGAAGCAGACAATTCCCACAATCGTAGTTGCAGCAGCTATGTACCAGCCTGCGGGTCGTCCGGTACTGCTGGTAGTTCATGTGCGGGATCACGGCTCGTTCTCCGTGATAGGCAGCTTGACGTAAACATGATACGGAACATGGAGGGCTATCAGCTTTTTCTCCACCAGCCCAACATCCTCCAACTCCCGCAGGGCTTGGGCCACGGTGCTGGGGGTGCGGTCAATAATCTCCGCGATGGTCTTGTTGTAGAACGCCAGATAGCGCCGTCCACGCTTGTCAGTCTGAACCATATCAGAATGGAGCGACATATCCAGCATGATAGCGTAGACTTCTTTTGCGGTCAGCCGGACATTCATGCCCAGCAGGAACCGGGGATAGGCCAAGTACGGCGGCAGAGTGGAGCCGCTGGTGATGTAGTCAGTTTTCATGGTTGTGTCCTCCGTGTTCGTTCTCCGCTTGAAGGGCTTTCACTTCTTTGGAGAAATCAATAATCGCCATATCCACAGCGGCAACGCCGTCCCATACCCGGCTGATCTGCGGCTGGGACATTTCCGCGAAAGTGTCCGTACACCCCTGGTACATCTCCATCTGGTTCAGAAAATGCTCAACCATCCGGCAAAACTCTCGTGCAAGGCTATTCAACGATTCCCGCTTTTCCTGTTCCTTCTCGGCCTCCGTCCGGGTGTCCACAGGCGGATCATCTGACAGCGGACGGGACATAGCGATTGCCTTTCGCCGCTCCCGCTGGTACTCCTGGTACTGCTCCACCGATTGCATTGTTCCCGCCGCCAGCATGGAGGCCGCTTCAACCTGTTCGTCATGCTGGAGCCGGGACAGCTTTAGCGCGGTGTCCTGGGTCATGTTATGGGCCTCGACAATTCTCCTGGCATCCCCGGTCAGATTGTTGGCGATCTGAAGGAGGCGGCTGATGGCCCGCTTGCTCATGCCGGTTTTCTCTGCGGTGTCCTCGGCAAAGGACTTGGTTTCTAAAGTTGCCAAATTGGCATTTTTAGCGGTCTGCCCGTTCCTCATGCCGTGGCGTGTCTCCGGGTGGAGCGTTTCGTAAATCTCCTTCCGGCGCAAAAGCTGTTCGCATAATTCCTGCCGGTTCAATCTGGTACGGACAATGTTTTCGTCAATCTCGGCAAGCTCCGCCTGAACATCGTCCATGCCCATAGCAGTACACTCGATCTCCGTCCAGCCCAGCAGCTTCGCCGCCTCCAATCGGTGCAGACCGGCGATCAGCGTGTTGTTCTGGTCAAGGGTGACGGGGTTCATCAGGCCCACGGCAGAAATGCTCTTTGCCAGTTCTTCCACGGCCTTGGGTTCGGCATCACGCCGTCCAGTGTTGATTTTAATGTCACTGATTTTGATACGCATGGTATTCCCCCTCAATGCGAAAACACCGCAATAATCCGGTTGAGCATTTCCAGGTCGGGACCGTCCAGGGATTCCCCCAGCCTGCGGAGAAACGTGATCTCCGCAGAGTTCAGCGAACGGCGGTCAAGGTGGAACCACTCCGCCACTCTAACGCCGCCGTGACCGCCCTGGACGGTTTCAATCGGATAAGAGCAGGTCAGCACCACAATGTCCCGGCGAATCGTCCCGGTGCTGACGTTAAATTCATGCGCCAGATTTCTGTAAGTATCGTGCCGCCGGAGGCACAAAACCTCCAAAATCTTCTGGCGGCGTTCCCATGGGTTCATATCCATAATTCAAAAATCCTTTCGTAAAATTGATGTGTCAACGTTCAGTTTCCCTCTGCTGGTGCTGTCCCTCACGGGCCAGCCGGTCAGCGGTCTTGCGGAGATTTTCAACAGCCTTGATTTCATCCCGCATATCCCGCATTTGCTGATAATCGAAATCCTTTTGTGCGGTCAGCCTTGCGGCCTCGGCCCGCCACGCTTTGGGCGTGATCTTCTCGCCAGATTCTTTCAGCCGTTTGAGGAAATCAGCGGCAGTATCAAAAGCGGCTAACTCTGCCCTATGCTCCTGCTGGTACTGCTCCCGCCTGCCCGGTTTTACTTTGTCCAACTTCTGGCGAATAGGCTTGTACTTCTCATACTGCCCCCACATCTCCAGCCGTTCATCCAGGATGGCGAGGCGGCGTTCCGCGCTCACGATTTTGCCGCGTAAATCATAATAATCCTTGTTCATGGCGGCAACTTTTTCGTATAGCTGCTCCATGGAAGTGATGCCGTTCGACTGCAACAAATTGAACAGCTTCGCGTCCTCCTGGAGCTTCTTGATTTTACCGGTACGGGTAGAGGGAGCGGCCATGTCCATCCGGGCCTGCCATAACTTAGCGACAATGCTCTCCTTGCCCTGAGCGGGCGTAGCAGATTCGGCCTGTTCCTTTGACCAGTTATAGAGCCGGGTGATGCGGGCCTTGATTTCCTTCAGCAGCTTGTTGTCGGCGGCGATCTGGCGGTTAATATCTCCTTTCTCCG
>CAMWTG010000297.1 GCA_947177115.1 uncultured Clostridia bacterium | reverse complement strand
GCCTGCTCCCGTTCCTGCTGGCGGTTCAGCCGGTCCTGCACCAGTGCGTCAAAGGCTGGGTTTTCCTCCCATTCCTCGCGGGAAAGGGCGAACACCGTACCGGGCAGCTGGGATTCAAATTCCTCCCGGTCAAAGAGCATTTCCGCGCCGCCCCCGTCCACCACCGCGTACACCGTCAAATCCTGCTCAAACAGTTCCAGCGCCCGCTCTTTGGAGAGGGGCAGCAAGTCCCCGTCCTGATAGCCGCAGTTTTTCAGATCGTCCTCCCGCAGCAAAGGGTCCGGCATCGGGTATTCATCCAGCGCCTGCTCCGGCGCGTCGGGCAGCGGGGCGGCTTCTGCGGCATGGCCGATGGAATCCAGCGCCCGCGGGTTTTGGCTGGCGGGCAAAAGGGCGTATTCCCGTTCCTGTTCGGCGGTCAGCGGCTGGGGGTAGTCGATACAGCCAAAGGCAGTGATGGAATCCTGTTCCACCTTTACCGGCGCGGCAAGTTCAGTGATGGTTTTCCCGTCCATCAAAGGATAGGTTCCCACATCCAGCGATTCCTGGGTAATGTAATAGCGGAACATGGAGGGGTCCTGCTCCGGCAGTTCGGTAGGGATTTTCCAGGAGGGTTCCGGTTCAGGGGAAACCTCTTGATTCTCCGTATCGGCCTGCGGGTTTTCCGGCTGTATGGTTTCTTTTCCGGCGTCCTGCTCCGGCCCGGATTCCAGATCAATGCCGCGCTCCTTGCAGACCTCCTGAAAATGGCGGTCAATATCGGCAATCAGAGTACCGGCGGTCTTGTTGATGGTTTCCAGGCTGGCCCGCAGTTCCTTCAGCTCCTTGCCCTGGCTCCAGTTCGCAATATACCCAAAGCTGTTTGCGCCGGTCTGAATGCCAAAATACTGGCAGACCGCGTAGGAGATGCTCTCGGCCTCCACCTCCTCGGTGCGCCGGTCCTTTTTATGGTCCTGCAAAAACCGCTGGGCGGTCTTTTCGCCGCCGTTAAAGTCCAGGCCGGATTCATCGGTCAGAGGGAGATACCCTTGCTCCGGCAGTTCCAGCGGCTTTGCGGTTATGACGGAACCGGCATGGTTGACGATAACCTGTTCCTCTACGGCAACCGGCGCGCCGGGGTCATCATCGGAACCGCGCAGGTCATAACAAAACAGTCCGTCCGGCAGATCGTCTGCGGCAATCCGCTCATTGGAGAACAGGGCTGGCTGTCCAAACAGCTCCACTTCCTGATACAAGGGCGCGTCCGGGTTGTCCGGCACATCAAAGTTGTGCAGCTTGCTGTGGGCGATCTCATGGACAGCGGCGGAAACCGTCTGCACCTCGCTCATGCCCTGGCGGATGGCGATGCGCTGCTGGCTGGAAGAAAAATATCCGTCCGTATCCGCGTCCATTTCCTCAAACGCAAGGGGAACCGGGGCGGAGCGTTTCAGCGCCTCCATAAACGCCTCAAAGTGCCGGACATTCCCGAACAAATCTGCCGCCAGGGAGGGCAGGGGCTTTCCGTCCGTCTGGCTCACATCAAACACCTTCACCGGACGGAACAGCGGGATTTCCACCTCTTTTTCCTCCATGACCACCCTGCCGTTTGCGTCCAGCACCGGTGCATGGGTGTCCGGGTCCAGCTTCTGCTCCTCGATTTTCTTCTTATAGGGGGTGGGCGCGATGATGGTGATGCCGCGCTCGCCCTTCTTCACATGGCGCTCAAACTGGTTCTTCCACTTGTTATAGCCAGCCACAAGGGTCGCGTCCGGCTTCTGCATATAGATCAGCATGGTATTATTGACCGAGTAGCGGTGGAACCGGGACATCACCGACAGATAGCGCATATACTTTTCGCTCTCAAACAGTTCCTTGATGTTCTGCTCAATGCCCTCGGTGATTTCCCGCAATCGCTCCCGGTTGGTGGGTTTCTCTGCCATTTCCTTGTTTCTCCTTTCCAAATCCATGATTTTTGTTAGGTGTTCTGCAATCCATGTTTTTTGTTCCTCGATGCCATCCTCCATCAGAAAGTCCAGAAGATACTCCACATAGTCCTTTTGGTGCAGCGCCTCCACAAAAAGGGGGTGCGGCTCATCCTCCGGGGTCAGGGGCGCAAGGCCGGTTTCCCAGCCCCGCAGCAGATGGGCGTAGTCTGCCAGCGCGCGGAAACACCGCTGTTTTGATTCCCGGAATTTCTGCGCTTCTGACTTTTGACGGACATAGGTTTTCTTCGGGGGCGCCTGGCTGTCATAGAGCAGTCCAAAATCCTGGGCCAGTTTTTCCGCAGCCTCTTTGGGGGAGAGGTTATACAGTCTGGCGGCAAAGTCGATCACATCACCGTCCGCCCCGCAGCCAAAACAGTGAAAGCGGCGGTCTAATTTCAGGCTGGGCGTCCTGTCATCGTGGAAAGGACAGCAGACCATGCCGTGCCGCTTTACCTCGATTCCATAGTGTTCCGCCGCTTCTCTGGTGGTGATGGACTGCTTTACCGTTTCAAAGACATTCCCGCCCATGCTTATTGACCGGAGGAGGATTTCAACGGCGGCTTATAGCCTGCGGCCCTGGCCCGTTCACTGGCGGCTTTGCGCCGCTTTTCGCTGTACGGCTCCCGGACCGATACGCAGCGTTTGGGGACAATGAAGTTATGGGCGTCCTTTTTGATGATCTGCTCCGGGTGTTTACCGGCAAGGCGGTCCAGTTTTTTCATCAGCTTGGGGTCATGGGTATAGACTTGGGCGGCAGGCTCCGCCTGGTTGTAGAGGAGGATGGTTTCCTGTTCCACTAACAATAATTTTTGATGGCTCATAGCTTTTTCCCTCCTTTTTCACACGCCTGATTAACGGCGTCTGTAATGCCCTGCATAATATACGCAACACAGGGGACAGCGATAGAATTGCCTAACATCTGGTAACGCTTTGTGTCACTGATGGGGCTGCCATCTGCGCCGGCCTCCGTCCACCCGTCCGGGTAGCCCTGCAAACGCTCCGCCTCGGTGGGGGTGAGCCTTCTCACGCAAAGCCCGGTGCGGACGGGATTCTGGTAATTCAGCGAGTAGCCGCCGGAGGCCGCTTTTGCCAGCAGTGTGCCGCTGACCTCATCGGTTTCCCGGAGGTTGCGGCAGTCAACGGCGGCGGTCTGGCCCTCCATCACAGCCGCGCCGCCAATCAAACAGGCTTTCATCACGGCGCTTTGCTGGCCCGCCAGAAGGGTGGGGGCAGTTTCTTCCTGGAAACCGATGCTCCCGGACTGGCTGCCGGCCTTGTGCTTGAAGCCCGCGC
>CAMWTG010000296.1 GCA_947177115.1 uncultured Clostridia bacterium | reverse complement strand
CCTTCCACCATCACAGTGGCCGGCGATCCTGTGAGCCTGGAGACCCTGGAAGAGATCTACATGGGCGAGTTGGATCTCAGCACCTATATGACCGATCATGAGGACGATCTGGAAATCAGGCTGCCTGCTGAATGCGAGAATATCAGCGGCAACAAGACCGCTCATCTGACGATTCGTTATCACGGCCTGGAGACCAAGCTGGTCACAGTGAGAAACATTAAGGCCATTGGCCTGAGTGAGAGCCAGAGCTTTGATCTGATTACCAACTCGGTGGATGTGATGCTGCGCGGCCCCGCCGAGGACCTGGAGCGAGTGACTGAGGAGGATGTGCGCGTTGTGGCGGATCTGACGGAGATCGCCTCCGATGGCACAGTGACTGTTCAGGCCAAGGTCCTGGTGGACGGCTACAGCGAGGTGGGGGTTGCCGGGGGCTGCCCCGTTACCGGCAAGATCATATCCCATTAGGAGGATGTTTCATGACGCAAACCGCTACCGTCACCGCGCTCCCCGCCGCATCTGACGGTCAGGTGGAGCTGACTATCACCCGGCAGACCGCCTGCGGCCACAGCTGCGATGGCTGCGGCCGCTGTACGGGGAAGGCCGCGGACCTGGTGATCTGGGCCGGCAGTGATATTCCCGTGGAGCTGGGGGCCCGTGTAGAGGTCTGCAGCAATGACCGGGTGCTGGGCATGGCTGCGGTGGTGTACGTGCTGCCGGTCGTACTGTTCCTGGCAGGATATCTGCTCCCGGCGTATCTGACAGAGCCCTGGAGGTATGCCTGCGGCGGGCTGGGGTTTGCGCTGGGCCTTGCCGGAGCAGTGATCTGTGACCGCGTGGTCAAAAAGCGGGCAGCCATCACCTACCAGATCGTCAGAAAGCTGTAGGCCGGCGGTGTTTGGATATGTGCGGCCCTCCGTGGCCCGGCTGACGGAGGAGGACAAGGCGCGCTTCGGCGGCGTTTACTGCGGGTTGTGCCGGGTTTTAGGAGAACGATATGGACAGGCGGCCAGATTTATCCTTAACTATGATTTCACGTTTTTAGCCATCCTCCTTTGGCCTGACGGGGCGGAGGGAGAGCGGCTGCGCCGGGGCTGCATTGCTCATCCCATTGGGAAACGGGCGTATTACCCAGGGAATGAGGCGCTGGAGCTGGCGGCGGACGAGAGCGTGATTTTGGCCTGGTGGCAGCTGCGGGACGCTCTGGAGGACCCCGGAGAAGGGAAGGCGAAATACCGCGCCGCCTCTCTGGCGCTGAAAACCGCCTATCGCCGGGCCAGGGAGCGAAGGCCGGATTTTGACCGGATCACCAGGGAAAAGCTGGAGGATCTGCGGCGGTTGGAGCGGGAGCGCTGTCCCTCTCTGGACCGGCCGGCGGACGCCTTTGCTGCCATTCTCGCGGCAGCGGCGGAGGAGGTAAGCGACCCGGTGAAGCGGCGGGTGCTGGAGCAGCTGCTGTATCATTTGGGACGGTGGGTCTATCTGGTGGATGCCGCCGATGATCTGGCGGAGGATTTCACCTCCGGCAGCTATAACCCGCTGATCTGCCGGTTCTCCCTGAAAAGCGGAGAATTGACGGGAGAAGCCAGAGAGAGTCTGGTAATCTCTCTGGATCACTCTATCCGCCTGATGGAGGCGGCCTATGAGCTTTGGAACTTTGGTGAGTGGAGTTCCATTATCTGCACTGTGCTGTATGAGGGGCTTTTCCTGGTGGGGAGAGCCGTTTTAGAGGGAACATTTCAAGCCAGCGATATGAACTTTCGTATTGCCGGCAGGAATAAGGAGCAGCTATGACCGACCCCTATGAAGTCTTGAACATCCCCAGCACCGCCACGGATGAGGAGGTCAAGAAGGCCTACCGTGACCTGGCCCGGAAGTACCATCCGGACAATTATCATGACAATCCTCTGGCGGATTTGGCCCAGGAGAAGATGAAGGAGATCAACGCCGCCTATGATGCCATCCAGAAGGAGCGCAGCGGGCGGGGTTCGGCCTCTTCCGGCGGCTACGCCCAACAGAGCTATGGCGGCTACCAGTATCAGCAGAGGACTGCGGGGGATCCTGCTTTTCTGCAGGTGCGCATGGCCATCAACCGTAATGACCTGGGCATGGCGGAGCAGCTGCTGGACCGGATGGGCGACCACAATGGGGAGTGGAATTTCCTCAAGGGGACCATCTGCTACCGCCGCGGCTGGGTGGATGAGGCCAGGCGGTACTATGAGACCGCCTGCCAGATAGATCCTGGCAGCGCGGAGTTCCAGCAGGCCCTGCATTTTGTGGAGAACAACCGGGCGGGTTACCGGCCGGAGGGGTATGAGACATTCTCCACCGGCTGCGGCGGGGACAATCTGTGCGGACGGCTGGCGTGCTTCTATCTGAGCTGCAATCTTTGCCTGGGGGGCGGAATGCACTTTTTCTGCTGCTGACGGAAGATGTTATTTTCAAAGCAAGAATTTGGAAATAATACATTTGGCGGACACTTGCCCGCTGCCGCAAAGGTTGGCAGCTGCAAAATATGGCACATGTTGTTTCTGAACTTTAGGTTCGGAAGTGTATCGTCAGACAATACCATATATCGTAGGAGGGAAAACGGATTTGGTTAAAAGCATGACCGGCTATGGCCGGGCCCGGCAGACGATCAACGGGCGGGATATCACCGTGGAGGTCCGCAGCGTGAACAACCGCTATCTGGACTGCTCGGTGAAAATGCCCCGGGCGTACATCTTTGCGGAGGACGCGATCAAGGCGTTGGTACAGAAGAGTACCAGCAGGGGAAAGGTGGATGTGTTTGTTACGGTGGAGGCCAGAGGGGCGGAGGAGACGGTAGTCGCCGTTAACGAGCCGCTGGCCAGAAGCTATCTTGCCGCTTTGCAGCGGCTGTATGAGCTGGATGGCGGAAAAATGGTAAAGGGCAATTACTATGCCACCGACCTGGCCCGCCTGCCGGATATTCTGACGGTGACGAAGGCGGAGGAGGATTTGGACACCCTGTCCGCCGATCTGTGCGCTGTTTTGAAAGAGGCGCTGGCAGCATATGCTTCTATGCGGGAAACAGAGGGAAAGAAGCTGGCGGAGGATATCCTTGGCCGGTTGGATACGATTGAGACCCTGACCGCCAAAGTGGAGGAGCGCTCCCCTCAGACGGTGGCGGAATACAGGGAGAAGCTGCTGGCCCGGATGCAGGAGGTGCTGCAGGGCGCGGATGTAGAAGAGCGCCTCAGCCTCAAAGAGTCGGCCCTCTTCGCGGACAATATCGAGGTA
>CAMWTG010000295.1 GCA_947177115.1 uncultured Clostridia bacterium | reverse complement strand
CCTTTTCCCCGGAGGCGCTGCCCGGTTCCCAACGGCCCCGGGAGCTGGAGCAGCTGAGCTATACCTTCGCCATATCCGGCCTGACCCTGGCAGGGGTCACCCACCTGGTGCGCCACCGGATGCAGTCGGTGATCGTGCCCCCCATCCGGACGGTGGACCACAGCCGGTTCATCCTGCCGGAGACGGTCCGGACCAATCCCGCCGCCCTGGAGATCTACCGGACCGCCCTGACGGAGGCCAACCGGACGGCAAAGGCGCTGTGCGGGGATCCCGCCCTGAGGCCCTACAGCTATTATTTCGCCGTTGCCGGCAACCTGATGGATGTGATGACCACCCTCAACGCCCGGGAGCTGATGCTGATCATCCGGCTGCGGACCTGCACCCGGGCCCAGTGGGAGATCCGGCATGTGGCCATGGGCCTGCTGAAGCTGCTGCGGGAGCAGTACCCCCCTCTCTTTGACCGCTTTGGCCCCAGCTGCTACCTCACCGGCCTGTGCCCCGAGGGCCGCATGAGCTGCGGACGGCAGGAGGAAATGCGGGAGCTCTTTGGAGGGAAGCTGTCGTGAGGGAAAAATTCCAATTTCTTCCAGAAGCCTCCAGAAACACGACTCTCTGGGCGGTAGTGGTAACAGGCTCGCCCCTGCCACTGCTCATCGGGTACCTGGCCCTAGTAAATCTCTGGGCCTTCGCCCTCATGGGCTTTGACAAGCGCCGGGCCAAACGGAAGGGCGCGCGGCGCATCCGGGAGCGCACCCTGTTCCTTTCCGCCCTGCTGGGCGGCGGGGCGGGCGCCTGCCTGGGCATGTGGTGCTTCCGGCATAAGACGCGGCACTGGTATTTTGTCGTGGGGATGCCCCTGATCCTTCTGGCGGAGGCCGCCCTGGGATGGTGGATCTACAGCCGGTACGCTTAAAAACGGCAGCTGTTGTTTCCGGGCCCAACATTCCCGTTGGAAGCGGGCGAGCAATGCTCGCCCCCACACAGCCTGTGCGATTGAGGGGATTGTCAGGCTAAAAATCGATTTCCCCGGCGGGATCGTGAAAAACTGTTGAAAACCAGGGCGGGATACGGTATAATAGAAGGAAACATCGCAAAGGAGGGGCCCATTACGAAATATCTGCTTGTGATCGGGGACGGCATGGCGGATGATCCCGTGCCCCAATTGGGGAACAGGACTCCGCTGCAGGCCGCATCCATCCCGGCCATCGACCGCATGGCCGCAAAGGGCGTGGTGGGGAGCGTTGTCAACTGCCCTCCGCCTCTGCCGGCCGGCAGCGAGACCGCCATTTTATCCATTTTCGGCTGTGACCCCAGAATGTATTTTACCGGCCGCTCCCCTATGGAGGCCGCCGCCGCGGGGATCCCCATGGGACCCGGCGATGCCGCCTTCCGCTGTAATCTGGTGGCCTTTGAGGACGGCGATGGCCCCTGGGAGGAAAAGCGGCTCCTGTCCCATTCCGCCGGGTCCATCGATGGCGGGGCGGCCCTGGAGGCTGTGGACGCCCTGATGGGGGACCCCCGCTTTGCCGGGGCGCTGGAGGAGGCGCGGATGGAGATCCACCCCTTTCCCGCCTTCCGCCAGATCGCGGTGCAGCATAACGGCGATCTCTCCGGCATCCGGTTCACGCCGCCCCATGACCACCTGGGGGAGAAGATCGGCCCCTACTTCCCCGCGGGGAATGAACGGGCGGATGTGTTCGTCCGGCTGATGCGGCTGGCCCACGAGATCCTGGACCGCCATCCGGCGGCGGAGAAGCGGCGCGTGATGGGAAAACTGCCGGCCAACGGCATCTGGTTCTGGGCGGAGGGGACGGCGGTGGAGCTGCCCTCCTTCCGGGCGCAGTACGGCCTGGACGGGGCCGTGATCAGCGCGGTGCCCCTGTGCCACGGGATCGGTGCGCTGCGCGGATTGGAAATGGTGGAGGTGGAGGGCGCCACCGGCGAGCTGGACACCAATTTCCCGGGCAAGCTGGAGGCCGCCTGGGCAAAGCTGAACCAGTACGACTTTGTCTGCCTGCACCTGGAGGCCCCGGACGAATGCACCCATAACGGCGACCTGCCGGGCAAGCTGCAGGCCATCGAGTGGCTGGACAGCAAGCTGGTGGGGCCGCTGATGGAGCGGCTGGCGCGGGCCGGGCTGGACTGCCGGGTGCTGCTGCTCAGCGACCACAAGACCCTGACGGCCACCAGGGGCCACGGGGCGGACCCCGTGCCGTTCCTTCTGTACGACAGCCGGACGGATACGGGCCGCGGCGGCGTGTACGATGAGCCCGCCGGCGGAAGGGGGCCCTTTGTGGAAAACGGCAGCGTGCTGCTGGATCTGCTGTTTGAGCGGCGGCCCATCCCATGACCGCCTGGAGAAAAAGTTCTTTTTGATCCTTTTCTTGTAAGAAAAAGGATGTTGTATGTAAAATTTTTAGATGGAGGAGAAAACATGAACAAGAGGTTTGAGGCCCTGGGCTTCCATCCGGCGGACATCCTGCTGCCCAAGGACTGCGACATGACCCGCTGGGCCGTGGTGGCCTGCGACCAGTTTACCAGCCAGCCGGAATACTGGGAGGAGGTGGACCGGATCGCCGGAGACCAGCCCAGCGCCCTGCGGCTGATCCTGCCGGAGAGCAAGCTGGGCGATGCCGGCGTGGAGGACTGCATCGCGGACATCAACCGGTCCATGGCGGACTATCTCGCCAGGGACGTTTTTACCACGCTGAAGGACGCCGTCATCTACATCGAGCGGACCCAGTCCGATGGCACGGTGCGCCCCGGCCTGGTGGCGGCGGTGGATCTGGAGAAGTACGACTACACCCCCGGCTCCGGGTCCCTGATCCGGGCCACCGAGGGCACCGTTCTGGAGCGCATCCCGCCCCGGGTGCAGGTGCGGAAGGACGCCCCCATCGAGCTGCCCCATGTGATGCTGCTGATCGATGACCCCAAGAAAATCTGCGTGGAGCCCATCACCGCCGCCAAGGAGGAGATGGAGGTCCTCTACGACTTCGATCTGATGATGAAAGGCGGACATCTGAAGGGCTGGAAGCTCAGCGAAAAGCAGGTCGATGCGCTGGCCGCCGCCCTGGAGCGGCTGGGCAGCGATGAGGCCATGCAGGTCAAATACGGCCTGGGCGGCGTGGCCCCCCTGCTGTTCGCCGTGGGCGATGGGAACCACAGCCTGGCCACCGCCAAGACCTGCTACGAGAATCTGAAGAAGGAGACCCCCGAGGACCGGTGGGCGGATCTGCCCGCCGGTGCTCGGGGGTGTCCGTCGTCAGCTTCTCGTAGCAGGTCTTGGGGGTGGCCCGGCGGTGGTTCCCATCGCCCACGGCGACCAGCAGGGGGG
>CAMWTG010000294.1 GCA_947177115.1 uncultured Clostridia bacterium | reverse complement strand
CTGCCCGATGGTGTGACGGGTGACGGCGGAGCGGCGCGCCGGGGTCGTCGCGCCCTACGGATTTGCAATAAAATAACAAACGAGGTGTGACCATGGCTAACCGGATCGAGATCAACAACGACCTGCGTCCCGCGTATTACGATGATTTCCGCTGCCTGGCGGCGGGGTGCCGCTACTCCTGCTGCAAGGGCTGGCGGATCTCTTTCAACAAGAAGGACTATCTTTCCCTGAAACGCCAGGAGGGCTCGGAGGAATTCAACGCCCGGATGGACCACGGCCTCCGCCGCATCCGCAAGGGCCCGCTGACGGACATCCATTTCGGGGAATTCGACATGGACGGCGGCGTCTGCCCCCTGCTGCGGGAGGACTGCCTGTGCGACCTCCAGGTGGAGAAGGGCCACGGAGCGCTGCCGGAGGTGTGCCGGGTCTTCCCCCGGAGCAAGGCGTACATGGCCTCCGGGTATCTGGAGCGGAGCCTGTCCCCGGCCTGCGAGGGGGTGCTGGAGCTGCTGTGGGAGCTGCCGGAGGGGATCGAATTCCGGTCGGACCCGCTGCCCAAGGCGGACCAGAAGTTTCTGACCTTCCACGAGGGCCAGTCTCTGGCGGTGTTCTTCCCCCACATCCGGGAGTGGTGCGTGGACGTGCTGCAGGACCGGCGCTGCCCGCTGGCGAAGCGGATCCTCATGATGGGCATCGCCCTGCGGGAGCTGGCGGACGGGGAGGAAGATGTGGCGGCGTGGCTGCTGCGTGCCCGGGCGCTGGCGGAGCGCGGGGCGGAGGGCCTGCCGGAGGCGGAGGGAGCCGCCGCGCTGCCGCTGATGCTGAGCAACCATTTCCGGACGCTGCTGCAGCTGCAGACTGCGGGGACGGAGTTCGCCTCCGTGCCCGGAGATGTCTCCAGGGGGCTGGACGTTAAAGGGGAGGCGGGCACGAGCCGGGTCACCATCTCCCTGGAGCGGTACCAGGCGGCCCGGGCGCGGTACGAAGAGAATTTCCGGGACCGGGAATATTTTATGGAGAACCTGATGGTCTCGCTGTTTTTCCATCTGCGCCTGCCGGTTCTGAGCAGCGCTGAGGAGCTGTGGAAGGGGTACGTGAATTTCTGCAATCTGTACTCGTTTTACCATTTCATGGCGGTGATGAGCTGCCGGGAAGGCGCGGCGGGGGACAAGGCGGAGCTCTACCGCATGATGGTCTGCGCCAGCCGGGGCCTGATCCACAACGGCGCGCGGCAGTCCTCCCTCCGGGACGAGTTCTTCGCCAACGACAGCGCCACCCTGGCCCATATGGCGATCCTGCTGGGGGGATGAGGGGCTATATGCGAGAGCCGCCGGTTTAGGCGGCTCTTCGCTGCACGGAGATCCATTTTTGAGGCAGACCGCCACCGGAATGGCAGGATCTGTGTAGGGGCGAGCATTGCTCGCCCGTTTCTAACGAAAGATCCCTGGGACCGTGCGGGCGAGCAATGCTCGCCCCTACACAGCCTGTGCTGTTTGCGGGATAGTCCGGCATAAAATTGATTCCCTGCCTCCGCTGTTTCCGGTGTTGAAACGGCGTGAAATTTATGCTATAATAGGACCAACAGGAAGCGCAGCCCATAAAGAGAGAGAGTTGGATATGCGGAAATGACAGTATATCATGGAACGGACAGTATCAGTGCAAACAATATTTTGGACACAGGCATTAATGTAAAATACGGCAACGAATCCGTTGATAACGCGGCAGGCTTTTATATGACGCCCAACAAAACCTTTGCGATGCAGCGGGCAAAAATGGCGGCGGCCAGAGTGCGCAGTTTCCATAAGGGCGAGGTCGTGGAGCCGGCCGTGCTGGAGATCGAGCTTGATCTGAGCGATGCCGGCAGCCTGCGGATCAAGGAATTTGACGGCTGTTCCTATGAGTGGAAGGAGTTCGTTTTTTATAACCGGCTTGGCTGGCGTTTTCTCCGCAAGTGGGCGCTTTTCAGCAAAAATCATAATCTGGACGCCAAATATGATATAGTGATCGATGAGACGGCGGACGCCGGTGTAAACGATATCATTTCTGACTCCCGATATCGAAACGATCTTGGCGACCTCACAAGCATCATTATGCAGATCGAAAGGTCCACCCGGCCTGATTGGGACAAGCAGGTATCGCTGCATACGGCCCGCGCGGTAAGATCCTGCGTCAGATCGATCCGGATCGTGCCAAATGAAGAATGTTTAAATTGAAGAAAGGAGCATACAATATGGAAAGAGTTCAGAATCTTGTACCTGGGGTGTTTCATATGGAGGAGCTGTATAAGAACGCAGCAAAGAACGTCCAGATGATCCTGCGCAAGCGCTACCACCTGACTTCTTCCCAAGCGGAGCAGGCTGTTGCCGGTTCGCCGCTGAGGCTCCTTTTCCAGGAGGACGGCCAGATGGCCGCCCACACCTCTAACGAAGCCTGGGCGCGGGACGTCTACGAGTACTGGAAAAAGAACGGGTCCGGTGAGGAAGAGGAGCGACAGGTCCGATAGTGTGCAGGAGAGCCGCCGGATATCCGGCGGCTCTCCCCATATTTTTGCGTAAGGCAGGAGTTATTTGTACACAGGGAGATCCATTTTTACAGAGAACGGTGTCGTAGGGGCCGATGTCCCCATCGGCCCGTCTTGTTGGATCTGGCAATCTGCCCTTAAAACGGCCCGATGAGGACATCGGGCCCTACAAATATGGTACTATTTCCCCCAAATGGTCCCTCCCTGCGGACCGCCCTTTCCTTGTTGCATTTTGCCGGAAGCTGTGGTATGCTGACAACAGGAAAGAATGATCTTTCAGCGCTGCCAGTAACGGTAGGCGGTTGGACTCTCCATCCCGGAGGGGGTGCCCATGAGTACATCCGAAGTATTACAGCTTTGTTTGGTTATCATCGGCATTTGCAGCCTGTTTCTGCAGGCCAAAAATAAGAAGTAACCGCCCTAGCCCCCACAGCTTAACGGTTACTTCTGTAATCATGTAAGGGGCTGACCGTCTGCCGGCAGCGCCCTTTCTGTTTCTAGTATAACCGCTCCGTGTTGTTTTGTCAACCTCCCCGCCATTTTGCCACACACGATCTCTAAACCGGCAGGATCCGTGCAGGGGCGAGCCGTGAAAATGGATCTCTCCGCCGTCCCGGCTGCGGAGGTTCGTTTTGCCCGGCACAGGCGGCGGCATTTTTTGCAGCTGGATTTCCCGGATTTGTACATTTTCCCCCTTGTCAAGGACATAAAACTATGATATGGTAGAGACAACACGATAGAGGTCGCGGACGCGATGAAACTGCGGGAGCCGGCAGGCTGGGAGCGCAGCGGGGGCAAGTCCGCCGAATCCGTCCCCCGGGCGCGGGGGCCGGGT
>CAMWTG010000293.1 GCA_947177115.1 uncultured Clostridia bacterium | reverse complement strand
TCCCCCCCCGCGGGGGTGGGGGGGGGGGGGGGGGGGGGGGGAGGGGGCGGGGGAGCTGCTGCCACCAGCGCCGCGCCGCAGGTGGTGCAGAAGGCATGGTCATCGGCGTAAGTGTTTCCGCAATTGGGACACTGTTTCATCATATCTCTCTGTCCTCCTGTTTATTTATCCCATCAGAAGCCCCATGCCGTCCAGCAGGTCCTCCAGAGCATCGGCGTCCAGGGAATGGGCGATGCGGAGGCTGTGGTCGGGGATGTTTACCTGCGCGGAGGCGATGCCCGGTTTCTGCATCAGCGCCTGGGCTAGTTCCCCGCCGCAGGAGGCGCAGTGGTTCTTGGCGGTGCAGAAGTCGCAGTTCATGTAAGAAATTTTCAGCGTCTCTTCCATAACCGCGCTTACCCGATCTCCACGGAGGGGAACAGCCCTGCGTCCGTATGGGGCAGGAAACAGGCGGCTACGAACTCATCCATATACCCCGGCTCGTTGCTCAGTTCCAGGTAGGTCATGGACCGGCTCAGCTCGAAGACCTTCTCCCGGGCCTGGCTGCTCAGCAGCATGGCATACGCGCCGGTCTGGGAGGAGTTGCCGATGTAGTGGAAGTTCTCCAAAGGAATATCCGGGAACATGCCGATGGTGACGGCGTTGCGCATATTGATGCCGCTGCCGATGCCTCCGGCCACATACACCCGCTCGATAACGGAGGCATCGAAGCCCAGGGAGGCCAGCATGGTCTGGGTCGCGGAGAAAATAGCCCCCTTGGCCCGGATGAAGTTCTCAATATCCACCTCGTTGATGACCACGTCCTTGGCTCCGCCGGTGTCCTTCTTCCAGGCCAGCACATAGGATCCCATGCCGTGCTCATCCCGGAGGATGCGCTCCCCCTCCCGGACAAATTTGCCCTTGCCGTTGATGATGCCGCAGCGGAACAGCTCGGCGATAATATCGATGATGCCGCTGCCGCAGATGCCCGCCGGGGCCGCGCCGCCCACCACGGTCATAGTGGGGACCATGGTCTCCTTGTCGATGGTACACGCTTCGATGGCCCCATCGGTAGCCCGCATACCGCAGGAGATATCGCCGCCCTCAAAGGCAGGGCCGGCAGAGCAGGCGCAGCTCATTTGGAACTCGTTGTTGCCGAACACCAGCTCGCCGTTGGTGCCCAGGTCGATGAAGAGGCTCATAGCGGGGTCGTTCCAGATCATGGACACCAGCGCGCCCGCCGTGATGTCTCCGCCCACGTAGCTGCCGATGTTGGGGGCAACGATCAGCTCCGCCAGGGGATTCATCTTCAGCCCGATGTCCCGGACGTACAGGTGGTCCGTGCGGAAGAAGCTGGGCACGAAGGGCTCCATCCGAACGGGGTCGGCGTGGAGGCCCAACAGGAGGTGGTTCATGGTGGTGTTCCCGGCCAGGACCATCCGGTATACCCGCCGGGGATTGATATTGGCCTCCCGGTACATGAAGGACAGCATGGGGATAATGGATTCTTTCACTACCGCGTCTTGCAGGCGTTTGCGCCCGCCGGGCTTGCCGGACTCGATAATGCGGTTGATAACGTCCGCGCCGTAGCGGATCTGGCCGTTGCCGCCGCTGGCCTTGGCGAGGATCTTGCCGGTCTGCAGGTCCACCAGCACTCCGGCCAGGGAGGTGGTGCCCAGATCCAGGGCGAAGCCCACCATGGGCTCGGTGTTGTCCCCCGGCAGCACGTCCCGGAGGAGGATGCGGTCCCCGTCCCGGCTCATGACGCACTTGATCTTGAAATTGCTCTCCCGCAGCACCTGGCTCAGGTTTTTCAGCACCGCAAAGGGCAGCATGATCTTCTCCTCGTCCACGCCTGCGGCGGCGGAGACGGCCCGGAGGAGGCGCTCATTGTCAGGCATGGTATCGTCCAGGGTGGGCTCCTCAAGCTCCAGGGGCAGGAAGCTGAGGTCGCTGCCGAAGGCGATGCCCGCGTCCTCCAGCTGTTTGCGGAGGTTTTCAAAGATGGCGATCTCCTCCGGCGAGGAGAGGTCGGCCATCTTCATCCGGGAACGGTAGGCGGAGGCGATGTCGGGGACCTCGATCTCCGCATCGCCGTTAACGGTGGCGAGGCAGGCCAGACGCCAGCCCGCGTCGTACTCCTCCTGGGAGATGTGGCGGTTGATGGGGGCGTCCAGGCTGCCGGAGGCCAGCCGCACCCGGCACTTGCCGCAGACCCCGTTGCCGGAGCAGGGGGCATCGATGGCCACGTTGGCAAGCCTAGCCACGTCCAGGAGCTTGTCGCCCATGTTGGCAGAGATGGAGACCGGCTGCCCGGCCTCAAAGAGGAAGGTAATATTTGGCATGATGGTCGTTTCCTTTCAGAAGGATTTCGGCTCTACTGGCCTCTATTATAGCCGTCCCCCGGGGGATTGTCAATGATTTGTCAATTATAGCAATCATCAAAATACAAGACGCGCTGCAGGTTTCCAGGGAAATGAGGGAGATGTGAAAAATCTTCTTGACTTTGGTACGGAATCGTACTATAATGCCTCCTGATGCATTTGGTACGAAACCGTACTAAATAGAGGGGGGCTGCGCATGGATGAGAAACTCCATCAATTGAACCGGCGGTACGTTGCCGCCATCAGCGCCGCAGACGGCGCGTATTACCGATGGGCCGTTCAGTCCGGGGTTACGCCCCACACGCTGGATCTGCTTTACGCCCTGAATGATGGAATGCCCCATTCGCAGAAACAGATCTGCGAGGAGTGGGGTATCCCCAAGACCACTGTCAATACAGTGGTGAAAGCCTGTCAGGCGGCGGGCTACATCACCTTGGAGCCTATGCCCGGACGGCCCCGGCAGCGGCAGCTGTGTCTCACCGAGGCAGGGCAGGCCTACGCCCGGGAGGCGCTGGCAGAGCTGTATCTTCTGGAAGACCAGGCTATGGCAGCGGCGGTGGAGCGCTATGGGGCCACATTTGTGGATGCCATGGAGCTGTACTGCGCCAGTTTCCGGGCGGCTCTGGAGGCAAGTTTATCAAAGAAAAAGGAAGACAATTCTCTATGAGGATCCAATTATCTGAGCATTTTACCTATTCCAAGCTTCTGCGTTTCACTTTTCCATCCATTGTGATGATGATCTTCACCTCGATCTACAGCGTAGTGGACGGCCTGTTCGTATCCAACTTTGTGGGAAAAACCTCCTTTGCCGCGGTGAACCTGATCTATCCGGTGCTGATGATCCTGGGGACCGTGGGTTTTATGATCGGAACCGGCGGCACCGCTATTGTGGCAAAGACCCTGGGCCAGGGGAAAAGGGAGCAGGCTAACCAGTATTTCTCCCTGCTGGTCTGTGCCGCTGCCGCTGCGGGCGCGGTGATCTCCCTGCTGGGGCCGGCTT
>CAMWTG010000292.1 GCA_947177115.1 uncultured Clostridia bacterium | reverse complement strand
ATGAAGTCCAGCTCGTCCAGGTCGTCAATGAGCCGCTGGGCGTACTCGGTGATCTTCAGCATCCACTGGCTCTTCTCCTTGCGGATAACGGGACTGCCGCAGCGCTCGCAGACGCCCTCCACCACTTCCTCATTGGCAAGGACGCACTTGCAGGAGGTACACCAGTTGACAGGCATGGTGGCCTTGTAGGCCAGTCCCTTCTTGTATAGCTGGAGGAAGATCCACTGAGTCCACTTATAGTAATTGGGGTCCGTGGTATCCACCACCCGGTCCCAATCGAAGCCGAAGCCCAGCCGTTTCAGCTGCGTAGTAAAGCGGGCAATGTTCTGCTTGGTGACAATGGCGGGGTGGATGTGGTTTTTGATGGCGTAGTTCTCCGTGGGCAGGCCGAAGGCGTCAAAGCCCATGGGGAAGAGGACGTTGTACCCATCCATCCGCTTTTTGCGGGTGACGATGTCCATGGCGGTGTAGGGACGGGGATGGCCCACATGAAGGCCCTGCCCGGAGGGGTAGGGGAACTCAATGAGTCCATAAAACTTGGGCTTTTCACTTTTGTCGAAGGCGGCAAAGACTTTGCCCTCCTCCCAGCGCTTTTGCCATTTCGGCTCAATGGCCGCGAAATCGTACTTCAAATTTGATCACACTCTCTCTTATATTGTCCGGGCTCATCCCGGCAAAAATCGTACAGGGAGCATTATATCGGATTTTGGGCCGGATTGCAAGGGTTTTTCCCCAGTTTTCCCACAGACGGCAGGTTTTATAGTCGAAGTGCCCGAAAATCGGTGAAGCTGGGCGGTAACAGCAGGATATGAACTTCGCGGCCGCCTGGCATTGCTTGGCCGTATGTTGTTTCCCGGCGCCTCTTTTCAGAGACACCATCTGTAAAAAGCCATTACAAAAGCCTGCTCTGCACCTCCATGCGGACATTGAGATACAGAACAGGCTCCATGATTTACCTAAACTAGTGGTTTTTGCTTGAATGAAGTTTTCCGGATCAGCCGGCAGACTTGGCCATATCGACCAGCTGCTTGAATGCGCCCTCGTTGTTGACGGCAAGCTCGGCCAGCATCTTGCGGTCGATAGCCACACCGGCGGTCTTCAGGCCGTGCATAAAGGTGGAGTAGTTCATCCCGTTCATCTTGCAGGCGGCGCTGATGCGGGTGATCCACAGACGGCGGAAATCTCTCTTCTTCAGGCGGCGTCCCGTGTATGCGTAGGTCAGGGACTTCATCACCTGCTGGTTAGCCATTTTGAAGTGCTTGCTCTTGGCGCCCCAATAGCCCTTGGCCATCTTGAGGATCTTATTCCTTCTCTTGCGGGTCATCATCGCGCCCTTAACTCTTGCCATTGTAAAAAGCCTCCTATTCTAAAGCGTATCGTTAATTCTTACTTGTAAGGGATCATCTTGCGGATGGCGGACTCGTTGGTCACATCGGCATAGCCGCCAGCGCGCAGACGCCGGGTACGCTTGGTATCCTTCTTGGTGAGGATGTGGCTCTTAAAGGCCTTGGCCCGCTTGACCTTGCCGGTCTTGGTCAGATTGAATCTCTTCTTGGCACCGCTGTGGCTCTTCAGCTTAGGCATAATTGATTAACTCCTTCCGTATTCCTTGTTGCAAATGAAAACGCAGCTTATTTCTTGGGAGAGAGGAACATGGACATGTTCCGGCCCTCCAGCTTGGCTCCCTTATCAACGTTGGCGATTTCGGCGCATTGCTCCGCAAACTTGTCCAGGAGCTTCCGGCCGATGTCGGTATGGGCCATTTCCCGACCGCGGAAACGGACGGAAACCTTTACCCGATTGCCCTCGGTCAGAAACTTCAGGGCATTCTTCAGCTTTACGTTGAAGTCGCCCACATCGATGCCAGGGGACATGCGGATCTCCTTGATCTCCACCACATGCTGGTTTTTCCGGGCCTCTTTCTCCCGCTTGCCCTGCTCAAACCGGAACTTGCCGTAGTCCATCAGTTTGCATACCGGGGGATTGGCCTGGGGGGAGATCTTCACCAAATCCATACCTTTCTCATCGGCGATTCGCAGCGCCTCGTCTGCGGACATGATCCCCAGCTGCTCGCCGCCGCTGCCGATCAGGCGCAGCTCCTTGTCACGAATTTCCTCATTCAGTTGATGTGTTGCAATGCTAATAACCGAAGCACCTCCTTCAACGTTTAGCCACCAAACACGAACAAACAAAAAAGCGCGGATGCCGCCCTGCACCCGCACGAACATACGCATCCCGCTGCCGGGATGCCGTCTGCCGTATTGACCTCTTTGCCCGAAGCTGGAGGTGAGGCGGATGCACCCGGCCTGCTTTGTTTTCTGGACCACTATACCAGCATTTTTTGCTGTTGTCAAGAAGAACTTCAAATAAATTCGTAAAATCGTGCAAAATATTCAAACTTCTTTTGTTGACGGTTGCCAATGGCTGGTATATAATAAGATGATTTTTTGCATCAAGGCAAAACCGGGGAGGGACTGGCCATGTGGATCGCGGACGGATGGAAAGATTATGAATTGCTGGACTGCGGCAGGGGGGAGAAGCTGGAGCGATGGGGAGACAAGCTCCTGGTGCGCCCGGATCCCCAGGCGATATGGAATACGCCCCGCATCCATGGCGGCTGGAAACATCCGGACGGACGCTACTCCCGTTCCAGCACCGGAGGCGGAAGCTGGGAAAAGGGGCGGCTCCCGGGGCAGTGGCAGGTCCGCTATAAGAATCTGACCTTCCAGGTCAAGCCTATGAACTTCAAGCACACCGGCCTTTTTCCCGAGCAGGCGGTGAACTGGGATTTTGCTCAGGAGCGTATCCGCGCGGCGGGGCGGGAGGTCTGCGTGCTGAACCTCTTTGCCTACACGGGAGCTGCCAGTGTGGCCTGCGCTGCGGCGGGCGCTAAGGTGTGCCATGTGGACGCGGCAAAGGGGATGGTCCAGTGGGCCCGGGAGAACGCGAAAGCGTCCGGACTGGAGGATGCGCCTGTTCGCTGGATCGTGGATGACTGCGCCAAGTTCGTGGAGCGGGAGATCCGGAGGGGGAGGCGGTACGATGCCATCATCATGGATCCGCCCAGCTACGGCAGGGGGCCCACCGGCGAGGTGTGGAAGCTGGAGGACAACCTGTACCCCTTCGTGGAGCTGTGTGCCGGGGTGCTGTCGGACGAGCCGCTGTTTATTATCATCAATTCCTATACCACGGGACTTGCGCCCAGTGTGTTGACGTATATTCTGGAAACCGTTGTCTCACGGAAATTCGGGGGGCGCACGGTCAGCGATGAGATCGGCCTGCCGGTGACGGAGTCCGGACTGGTCCTGCCCTGCGGGGCCACGGGACGGTGGACGGGGGACCGGTAGGATGGACCGGCTTTATTC
>CAMWTG010000291.1 GCA_947177115.1 uncultured Clostridia bacterium | reverse complement strand
GGGTATTGCGCCACCATTTGCCCTTTTTGAACCGGGCGGCCAGGGTCAGCATAGCGGCCAGAGCCAGCACCGCCTCGGCTCCCAGCGTCAAACAGGATATGGCGATCTGCAGGGCCAGAGGCGCGCCATCGGAGGCCATAAAGGGCAGCGCCGCCAGACAGGCCAGCACCACTGCCAGACACAAATACAGATCTAGCGGGATCCGATCCTGCCAATTCAGCGAAATGCCCTCCCGGCCCGCCTTATGCCCCGCAGCACAGAACAGGAAGATCAGCGCCGCCAGCGCCAAAATGCAAGCCAGCACTGTCAGGGCCATCGCTCCGCTGAAGGACAGGCTCCGGAGCAGGTAATAGACGTTATAACGGATAGAGAAGTCGCTCCCCGATGGGAGATCCAGGGCAATGTAGCCCACTACGGTGTACCACTCCTCCTCTTCCCCGTCCTCCACGGTGCTGGTCCAGACCTGTATGGTCTCCTCCGCGCGGCAGCGGTAGTCCGCGGGGACCTCGCCCCAGCCGCCCAGCGGCGTACCGGAGGCGGACTTGCCCCCGTAGACCACGGCGGAGAAGCCGCCCGCCCGCTCCAGCAAAGTCTGGTAGTAGGCAGTGGAGTGCCTGCCGCTGCCGTTCCGGACATAGTAGACGGCATCACTCATCGCCTCCGCCAGGGCGTATTTGCCCAGGGGGTCCTCCTGGAAATGGTCAGCCGCACCGTAGCCGCAGGAGAGGAGGGTCACCGCAAAGGTCCCGATCACCGCCCCCGCTCCCGCCGCGAACAGCAGCAGAACCGCAACACATTTCGCCGGCAGGCTCTGCCGCAGGTGTTTTTTCTTTTCCATGGGGTCACCTCTTTCTGCTTTGCTGCCCCAGCGGGCGGCAGGACCTCCGATATTTTGCCGCCGGTCAGGGCTCCATCTTATATCCCAGACCCCATACCACTTTCAGATACCGGGGATTGGAGGGGTCGATCTCCAGCTTCTCTCTGAGGTGCCGGATGTGGACGGCCACCGCCCCCTCAGAGCCAAAGGCCGTCTCATTCCATACCTGTTCATAGATCTGCGCCGAAGAATAGACTCGCCCGGGATGCCGCATGAGCAGAAGCAGTATATTGTACTCAATGGGCGTAAGGTTGACGGCCTCACCGTCTACCGTCACCGCCTTGGTTTCATCATCCAGGGCGATGGAGCCAATGACCAGCTTGCTGGGCTTCTGCTCCATGCCTCCCAAAGTGGTGTACCGCCGCAGCTGGCTGCGGACGCGGGCCAAGACTTCAATGGGATTGAACGGCTTGGTGATATAGTCATCCGCACCTACGTTCAGCCCAAGCACCTTATCTGTATCCTCGCTTTTCGCTGTGAGGAGGATGATGGGGATGTTGTACTCCTCACGGAGCTTGGCCGTAGCGGAGATCCCGTCCATCTCCGGCATCATGATGTCCATCAGGATCAGATGGATCTCGTTTTTGCGGACGATCTCCACCGCCTCCCGGCCGGTATATGCCTCAAAGAGCGTGTAGCCCTCCGTACTGAGATATATCTTCAAAGCGGAGACAATATCCCGCTCGTCATCGCAGATCAAAATGTTAGCCATATAGGTTTCCTCCCACCTGTTGTCAGTATTTTAGCATATATCTGCCCGAAAAGAAAGAATCTGTTCCTTAAGACGGAATTAAGATTTGTTATAGATTCCCGCAAGCCGCGCAGACAGCGGTATAGCCGGCACACCTGAGAAGCGGGAAAACGAGGCGGGGAAAAATGGCGCGGGACAAAGCGGAGAATGCGGGCGGGCTGACGCCCGTCAAGGACGGCAGCGCTGCCCTGCGCCATCTCGACCGCCGAACTTTACCGTTTTTCAGGTATGCCGGCTATATTGTATCACATTTTTGCCGCGCCGCAAGCAGGCGGCGAAAATTTTACGCAGAAACCGGCCTAATGGGACGGCCCTGCGCAAAATCCGTAAAATCTGTCGTTGAAGATTTCTCCGAACTGGGCTATACTAGGAGAAAGACTGTTTGTCCCGCAGAAAGGGGGAATGATCATGTCCGGACGCAAACGTGGAAAGAACATGACCATATCACTGCTGAAGCGGCGGGGATGGACTCAGGAGCTGATCGATGAGCTGCTCCCAAAGCCGCACTACATCCACGCCGATGGACATATGCTCCGGGTCTGGTCCAAAAAGGATGTCAGCGAAGCGGAGGCCACCCCGCAGTTCATCGGCCATCAGTCGGATGTACCGCCCATAGAGGAAACGCCCGCCGCTACGCCCGGCGGCGCAAAGCGCGCCCGCGCGCTTCTGACCCAGGCATGGGACACACGGGAGCAGGAGGAGGATTCCGCCGCCGGACTCTTGGCCGGGCATTACCACAGCGCGCTCCTCAGCCGCCTCCCTTCCCTGGCCAAAAAAAGCCGGGGCGTGCGTAACTCCCAGGCCACAGCATGGATCAGCGAATTCCTGGCCCTGGAGCAGCGCTGCGGCAGCAGCCGCCTTCCGGAGATTTTGAAGAACTTCCTTCGGGCGGGAGCCTGGCTGGGGAGCCACCCCGGCCATCCGTTGACAGAGGAGGTCCGCATCCGCTATTCCCAGACCCTGCGGGCCGCCGCGCGGCAGGCGGCGGAGGATTTTGCCGCCGCACAGCCGGAGGCGGACCTGGAGGGCCTGCTGCGGGCCAGGGGATTTCCGGCGCGGCAGCTGTTGAGCGAGGGCCTGGGGTCCGTCTGGTCGGTGTGGTATGTACCGCAGGCCATCCGCACCAGCCTGTCGGTACTGATCGCCCTGCACCCCAAGGACGAGTACCCGGAGGCACGGGCCATGCACCGCCGCTTCGTCCTCCACCTGGGAGGCACCAACACCGGCAAGACCTACGCCGGATTCCAGCGCCTGAAGCAGGCGAAGACCGGCATCTATCTGGCTCCCCTGCGCCTGCTGGCCTTGGAAGCCCAGGAGACCATGCTCCATGCCGGGGTGGATTGCAGCCTTTCCACCGGCGAAGAGGAAGACCTCCGGGAAGAGGATACCCATATGGCCGCCACGGCGGAGAAGCTGGATCTGAAGCGGTATTGGAATGTAGCGGTGATCGATGAGTGCCAGATGATCGCCGACCGGCAGCGGGGCTATGCCTGGACCCGGGCCATCCTGGGCGTGCTGGCGCCGGAGATCCATCTGTGCGCCGCGCCGGAGGCCAAGGACCTTTTGATCCGCCTTATTGAGAGCTGCGGCGATGACTACGAGGTGGAGGTCCACAAGCGGACCACGCCTCTCATCTGCATGTCCCGGACGGTGGACCCCCAGCGGGTCCAGCCCGGAGACGCACTTATCACCTTTTCTAAGGTGGGCGTGCTCAGCGTAGCGGAGGATCTGCGCCAGAACGGAAAGGAGCCGGCCATTATC
>CAMWTG010000290.1 GCA_947177115.1 uncultured Clostridia bacterium | reverse complement strand
GCCCCTACACGGATCCTGCCATTCCAGTGGCTGTCTGCCTCAAAAATGGATTTCCCCGGCGGAGATTTTAAAATGGGAGGAAAACCGAGAATGAAACAAAGGAAATGCCTGCTGGCGGCAGTTCTGGCGCTGCTGCTCCTGGTTTCCGGCTGTGCGCAGAAGGGGAGCGGTCCTGCTGCCGCGCCTGATCCTGTGCCCGAAGCCGCGCCCGAAGTCCGAGAGATCACCGACATGGCGGGACGGACCGTAGCCGTTCCCGCAGAGATCGGCTCCGTATTTTCCACCGGGCCGGTCGCCGCGATCTATCTCTACACGCTGGTCCCCGACAAGCTGCTGGGCTGGAATTATGAACTTAACGACATTGAAAAAAGCGTGATCCTGGAAAAGTACCATGCTCTGCCCAATTTCGGCATGGGGGATGCTGTCAACTATGAGGCCGTCATTGCCGCCGGTCCCTCTATCGCGCTGAACGTGGGGACCATCAGCGACAAGCTGGTCTCCGAGTGCGATCAGCTGTCCCAAAGCCTGGGCATTCCCGTGGTCGCAGTAGATGGCGATCTGACGTCCGTTCCCGAGGCATACCGGTTCATGGGCGAACTGTTCGGCGCGGAGGAGCAGGCGGATAAGCTGGCGGCTTACGCGGAAAAGACCTTCGATGATATCGCGGGTATGGATATACCCGAGGAGGAGAAGGTCCGGGTCTACTATGGCAATGGCGAGGATTCTCTGGAGACGGCTCCCGCCGGTTCCTCCCACGGGCAGATCCTGGATATGGTCAATGCCGTCAATGTGGCGGATCTGGAGCTGGGCGAGGGCTCCCGCGTCCAGATTTCCAACGAGCAGCTGCTGGCGTGGGATCCCGATGTCATTGTTGTCATCGGCGAGGCCAAGGCCAGCATGAGCGGCAGCGCGGCGGCGGAAGCGATTTATGAGAACCCGGATTTCGCTGTGCTGAAGGCTGTGCGGAACCACGCGGTATATGGCGTTCCCAACGCGCCCTTCAGCTGGGTGGACCGGCCCCCGGCCTCCAACCGGATCGTGGGTATCCGCTGGCTGTCCGGACTGCTCTACCCGGACCGCCTCAATTTTGACGTGGATGAGGAGGTCAGGGAGTTTTTCAGCCTGTTCTATCATGTAGAACTTACGGACGAGCAGCTGCAGGCTCTTTACAACGGCGCCGTCTAGGGGGTATACTATTCTCGAATGAAACAATTCGGAAATAACACCTTTGATAAAAGCCGCAAAACATGGCAATGATTACTTCCGGCTTTTCCGTTCGGAAGTAATACGAACAGAAACCACCTGAAGGAGGGCTCTGTTATGACGGCAGCGTTGATCGTAGCCGCCGGACGGACCGGCAGCAAGGCGCAATTGGCGCCCGAAAAGAAAACCGGCATGATTACAGCGATTGAACGGGTCGCCCTGCTGTTCCAGCAGGCCGGGATCCGGCGGATCGTGGTGGTCTGCGATGGGGATGGCGTCAAGAAGCTGGCGCCGTCCATGAATCTGACCTTTTTGACCAGCCCCATTGGTGGAGAGATGCTGGACAGCGTCAAAACAGGGCTTGCCTATTTGCAGGGCAAGTGCCGAAGGGCCTTCATATCCTATGTGGACGTGCCTCTGTTTTCCCTGCGCACGGTCCGGGCCCTGCTGGACGCCGGCGGCGGCGCAGCCGTCCCCTCCTATAACGGGCGGGGCGGACACCCCATTCTGCTGGAAGCGGCGGTTTTCGGTTCCGTTCTGTCCTATACGGGAGGGGACGGCCTGAAGGGAGCCATTGATGCATCAGGTGTGGAGCGCCGGTTCGTTGCGGTGGATGATCCGGGGATCGTCTCCGACATTCAAAAGGATGATTCCTACGAGAGCCTGCTGCCTGGCCACGATGCCGCGAAGCTGCGGGCGGCCTTTCAGTTCCGGATCTGCAGGGAGTGCGTATTCTACGGACCGAGAGCCCACCAGCTCCTGCAGCTGACCCGGGAGCTGGGCTCCCTGTCCGATGCCTGCCGCCACATGGGGATATCCTACAGCAAGGGGCGTAAGATCATCGCTAATATGGAGCGGCAGATGGGCGGCCCCGTCATAGAGACCCAGCAGGGAGGGAAAGGCGGCGGCGGTTCCCGCCTGACCCAGCGGGCAGCGGAACTGATGGAGCGCTACGATGCTTTTTGCCTGGAGGCGGAGGACGCGCTGCAGGTCCTGTTTCAAAAACATTTTGCCACGCAGTCCGATGAGGTCCGGCGGACGGAAGGGAGCGGCTTGTGAATACCTTGTTTGCCAATATAATAAATGAATTAAAGGAGGGACGCCCGCTGGTTTTGGCCGGCATCCTCACCAGTGAGGGCTCTTCTCCCCGGGGGGCCGGGTCCCTGATGCTGGTAGGGGAGCGGGGCCGTATCCGGGGGAGCGTGGGCGGCGGCGCAGTGGAAAAGCTCTGCCAGGAGGAGGCGCGGGATTGTCTGGACCGGCGATGCTCCGGGGAGCGGCGTTTCGGACTGCGGCAGGACGGGCCCGACAGTACCGGTATGGCCTGCGGCGGGGAGGTCGCCGTATGGTTCCAATTCATCGACCCCGCGCAGCGGGAATGGCGGGAGCTGTCGGAGGCTGTGCTGCGCATGGCGGCGGAACACCGGGCTGGCTGGCTTGTCCTGAAGCTGGACGGCTCCGTTCCGGCCCTGCTGGACGGGGAAGGGCGGCTCATCTTTGGCTCCTGCCGGGAACCTGCGCCTGAGCTGGCGGAGGAGCGGTGTGTCAAAACAGATGCCTGCTTCTATCTCCCACTGCATGTCCGGGAGAGAGCGGTGATCTTTGGCGGCGGGCACTGTGCGCAGGCGCTGGCGCCGGTGCTGAGTAAAGTGGGATTCCGGGTAACGGTTTTTGACTGCCGGCCGGAATTTTCCATGCCGGAGCTGTTCCCGGAGGCGGAGACCGTGATCTGCGGAGACTATTTAAATATTGCGGCGTCTGTGACCATAACCGCCTCCGACTATGTGGTGATCATGACCAACGGACACAGCCACGATCTGGAGGTGGAGCGGCAGGTGCTGCAAACCCCCGCCGCCTATGTGGGGGTCATTGGTTCCAGGAATAAAGCGGCTTTTATCAGCCGGAAACTCAAGGAGGAGGGCGTGCCGGACGAAGCGCTCAGCCGTGTCCATTCTCCCATTGGCACCGCCATCAAGGCGGATACGCCGGAGGAGATCGCCATCAGCATCGCAGGCGAAATGATCTATGAGCGGGCGCTGCTCCGGGAAACCCGTGGGAGCCGGCCGCATAGGTGTCCTATGCGTTGATGTTGTTCCCAAATCAGAAACGCAGTATCGTTACCGGGCAGAAATCTGGGAATATAGTCGACACACTCGAAAATCGGTAAAGTTCGGCGATTAAAATGTGGCGTG
>CAMWTG010000289.1 GCA_947177115.1 uncultured Clostridia bacterium | reverse complement strand
TGCGGACGCGATGGGGAAGTACCTTCCCCAAACCCCATGTGCGCCAGCAAAAACGAAACATCCGCTTTGCGTCTGTTCCGTTTCCGCTGGCCTGTTATCCCCCGTCACTGACTGCGGAGGAAGGAGGAAACCACATAGCAATTTTTCACTGCCCTATTCAGATTATCAAGCGGAGTGTGGGCCGTTCGGCTGTTGCTGCCGCCGCCTACCGGAGCGGCGAACGGCTGACAAACGAGTGGGACGGACGCACCCATGACTTCACCCACAAGCCTGGTGTTGTTCACACTGAAATCATACTGCCCGCCCACGCCCCGCCAGAGTTTTCAGACCGCTCTACGCTCTGGAACAGTGTAGAGCAAATTGAGAAATCCAGTGACGCCCAGCTTGCCCGTGAAATCGAGGTTTCCCTTCCCGTGGAGTTGTCCAGAGCAGAGCAGTTAGCCCTTGTCCGCTCCTATGTGCAGGACAATTTTGTAGCTGCTGGGATGTGCGCCGACTTTGCGCTCCATGACAAAGGTGACGGGAACCCTCACGCACATATCATGCTGACCATTCGCCCGCTGAAACCGGATGGACGGTGGGGGGCAAAGTGCCGGAAAGTCTATGACCTGGACAGCCAGGGCAACCGCATTCCAGATGGTAAAGGCGGTTGGAAGAATCACCGGGAGGACACCACCGATTGGAATGATCGGGGCAACGCCGAGAAGTGGCGGGCGGCGTGGGCTGCTTATGCAAACCGGGCGTTAGAAGCTGCTGGTCGACCGGAGCGCATAGATCACCGCAGCTATGAACGTCAGGGCATTGAGAAAATTCCCACTATCCACATGGGCGTTGCCGCCAGTCAGATGGAGCGGCGGGGTATCCAGACAGAGAAAGGGAACATCAACCGCCAGATCGCCGATGACAACAAACTGCTGAAGGAACTCAAAGCCCGCATCACCCGGATTTACAACTGGACGAAGGAGCAGTCAAAGGCTACGCCATCTCAGGATAGCGGCAGTCTTATGGCCCGGCTTTATGAAGCCCAGGCCGAGGTCAACAGAAACAAGGCCCGTTCTCGTTCTGGCAAGGTTAAGGCCCTCCAGGCGAATGCGAAACTACTTGCCTTTTTGCAGGGCAACGGTATCACTTCCATGCAGCAACTTTATGAAAAAGTCTCTGCCATGAACAGTGATTATTACAATCTCCGTGGTCAGATCGTCAAAGCGGAACGCCGTCTTGCCGTTCTGGATGAACGCCTGGAAATGTGCGCTCAGTATGACAAGTATAAGCACGTTCGCCAGCAGTTGGACAAGGTGAAGCCCCGCAAACGGGAGCAATACCAGCAGGAGCATAGCGCAGAGTTAGTGTCATTCGATGCCGCCGCCAGTTTTCTGAAATCGCTGAAAGAATCCGGCGAAGCAATCACGCCCAAGGCGTGGCGGGCAGAGGTTACAAAGCTGACCATGCAGAAAGATGCAGACTATCAGAAAATGCGAGCCATGCGGGATGAAATCAAGGCCGTTGAATCACTCCGCAAGGCCGCTGAATGTCTGGCCCGTGAGGGCCAACACCAGCAGAAGGAAAATGAACGATAAATTTATCAGGAGGTTACGAAAATGGATATGAACCCGTGGGAACGCCGCCAAAAGATTTTGGAGGTTTTATGCCTCCGGCGGCATGAGACAACTGGCAATCTGGCGCATGAGTTTAACGTCAGCACCGGAACTATTCGCCGTGACATTGTGGTACTGACCTGCTCCTATCCGATTGAAACCGTCAAGGGTGGTCATGGTGGTATTCGGGTTGCAGAGTGGTTCCACCTGGACCGCAGGGCGTTGAGCTCTGCGGAGATCACCTTTCTCCGCAGGCTGGGGGAATCCCTGGACGGCCCTGACCTGGAAATGCTCAACCGCATTATTGTCACGTTTTCACATTGAGGGAACCCACCATGAAAGTCAAAATCAGTAATATCAAAATCAATCCCGGACGGCGGGAGGTTACGCCGCAGAGCATGGAAGAATTGGCCCGAAGTATTGCCGCTGTGGGCCTGCTCAATCCGATCACCCTTGACCAGAACAACACGCTTGTCGCTGGTCTGCATCGGTTGGAGGCGGCAAAGACGCTGGGCTGGACGGAGATCGAGTGTAACATCATCGGCATGAGCGGCTTGCAATCGGAGTTGGCAGAGATTGACGAGAATATTGTCCGCACCAAACTGACCAAGCAGGAGTTGGGCGATCAGCTTTTGCGCCGGAAGGAACTGTATGAAATGCTCCACCCGGAAACTCGGCAGGGCATGAGGAATGGTCAGACGGCTAAAAATGCCACATTGGCATCTTTAGAAACAAAATCCTTCGCTCAGGATACCGCTGAGAAAACGGGCATGAGCAAGCGGACCGTCAGCCGCCTCCTTCAGATCGCCAACAACATGACCCAGGATGCCAAGCGGATTGTCCAGGCCAGCGATTTGACCCAAGACACCGCGCTGAAAATTTCCCGGCTTCCTGATGACCAGCAGGCAGAAGCGGCCTCGCTCCTGGCGGCGGGGACTGTGCAATCGGTGGAGCAGTACCAGCAGGAACGGCGAGAAAAAATCCTTGCGGCCCGTCCTCCGCTGCTTGATATGCCGCCGGAGGACACCCGGACGGAGGCGGAGAAGAACCGCGAGAAGGTGGAATCGCTCAATGGCCTTGTGCGGGAGTTTTCGCAGTTTGTTGAGCAATTCCTTGACCGGATGAAAATGTACCAGGGCTTTGCGGACGCTTTTGCCGAGATGTCGCAGACGCAGATCAGCCGGGTATGGGACAGCGCCGCCGCCGTGGATATGGCGATTATCGACTTTTCCAAAGAAGTAAAAGCAATTCAAGCGGAAAATGAAAACGGAGGAAATGAACATGAAAACTGACTACATCACCAGCACCCCCACCCTTCCGCCCTACCTGGTTTATCCCCGGTTTCTGCTGGGGCTGAATGTCCGGCTGACCGCGAAAGAGGTCTACGCCATCATGCTGAACATGACGCTTGATTCTGAACTCGTTCAGACGGATAAGCATGGGCGGCGTTATCTGGCGTTCTACAACAAGACTGTTGCGGAGATCATCGACCGCACCCCCAGCACCGTGGCACAAGCCCTGCGGGAATTGGAGGATGCTGGGCTGGTGGAAAAGAAGCTGATTGCCCTCCATACCCCCTATCACGTCTATGTCAAGCTGCCCATCATGGAGGACAAGCCGTGATCCCCCACATGAATTACCAGCAGTACCGGACAGCCCGAAGGCTGGTACATAATTGCTGCAACTATGACGGCGGGTGTTGTCTGCTTCTTGATGATGGCGAGGAATGTATCTGCCCTCAAAGCATCACATACTCTCTTGTGTGCCGTTGGTTCCGCGCCGCTGTTCTTCCGCTGGATGGGGTGCTGTATA
>CAMWTG010000288.1 GCA_947177115.1 uncultured Clostridia bacterium | reverse complement strand
GCGTCCAGGGCTTCCTGCAGACTGGCGAAAGGCATCTTCTTCTGCACGGAGGGCGGCGACGCCTTTTCCCAATACGTGGTGGCCAACTCCTACTTCTGGTGGGATTTTCTGCGCATCCAGAACAAGGACAGGGACTCCTTCCCCGATCATGCGTCCTTCAAGGCGTATCTGCGGGAGAATATCTCCCGGTGCGAGGACTGGTTCTGGAAGGCATTCCGGGGCGGCATGTATTTTGCGGCCAACAATCTTAACAAGTACTACCGTGAGGGCGACGAGGACATCATCGCCCCCCAGCCGGAAAAGGCCAAAGACATCTACAGGATCGGCGCGGAGGTCGGGCACCCCATCATGCAGGCGATCTACGCCGATGATCTGACCGAGGAGGGCCGGAAGGAGGAGGCTCTGCTCTGGTACAAGAAAGCCGCCGAAGGAGGCCACCCGGGCGCGTGGTACGATGTGGGCCGCTGCTATTTCAACGGCGAGGGCACAGCGCAGGACGATGCTTACGCCGTTCGCTGCTTTGAGAAGGAGCTGTCCCGGGATCCCATCTACACGGGGGCCTGCAATCTTTTAGGAAAGGCGTATTTCTTTGGGCGGGGCGTTCCCCAGGACTACGCCAAGGCGTACTACTACATCTCCACCGCCTACTATAAACAGAACAGCACCTGGGGCGTATTCTACCTGGCGCAGTGCTGTTTCAACGGCTGGGGGACCCCACAGGACTATGGAAAGGCCATGGAGTTCATGGACAAAATGACCTTCCGGAATCCGGAGGCGGACTATATGCGGGGCTTCATCTGCGCCAGGGGCCTGGGCGGAGTGCCGGAGGATATCAAGAAGGGCGTGGAGTATCTGCAGAGGGCCGGAGATCTCGACAAGGCCAAGGCGGAGCTCCTGCACTACAAAAAAACGCTCTTCGGAAAGTGGGTCCGGCGGGGATAAGCCTTGGCGTGCAGCCGGCGCGGGGTCTGATGTTTTTTATGCGGGGCTGAGATCAATGCTGTTCTTACAGCGACTATCAAATTTTGACTCAGCGGACCCGCTCCCTCTTCCGGATCGTGAATCCCACGTCCAGATACAGCCTGACCGCGCTTTGATTCCATTCAGCCGCATGCAAGACGACTTCCTGATGTCCCTGCTCCCGTATGTGTTTCATCCCCCATAGCAGCAGCTTTCGGCCCAACCCCTGCCGCTGAAACGGCTTATCGACGAACAGGTCGTCTACCTCGTTTCCGTAGCAGGACACGCCCCCTGCTATCACCCCGTTTTTCAGGTAAAGGTATGTATGGTCCGCTTTGCTTTCCATTTGAGAATAACCCGAATAAAAATCTACTGGTTCGATCTCCAGATCTCTTCTCATCTCGCAGAAACACGCGTTGTATTTTTGCATATATTCTTTCCAGTATACTTTCTGGAATGGGATGCAGGGCAGCTCATCCCTGCATTCTATTTCCCCCTTGAACGACATTTCATAAACAATGATTTCCTTCATCATATCCCCCGCAGATCATAACTTCCCATACGGACCGCTCTCGGCCGCCTGTGTCCGGGTCCGGCATAAACCAGCAAAGCCCTTGCACTGCAAGGGCTTTGCTGGGCCGGTTCCTTCAGCCTCCGGGAAAAGCCTCACATATCGCTGAGGCAGTCCCTGTTCTTCAAAAAATACTCCACGCCGGAATAGATAGTCGTTACCACGATCACCGCCACGCAGATGGTGTTCAGCACCGCCGGAACGGGCAAAAACATCAGCACAATGCACACCATCGTTGCTGCCGTCTTGATCTTCCCGGACCATCCGGCCGCAATGACCCTGCCCTTGTCGCTGGCCACCATTCTGAGCCCGCTGACGGCGAACTCCCGCACGATCACGATCAGCAGCGCCCACCCGGGCATCTGCCCGATCTCCACGAACCACAGCATGGCCGCCGTCACCAGCATCTTGTCCGCCAGCGGATCGGCAAACTTACCGAAATCGGTGATCAATCCCCGTTTCCGCGCGATCTTCCCGTCCAGCATGTCGGTCAGGCTGGCGATGATAAAGATCCCCAGCGCAATATACGCCGCATAGGGCACGTCTAGGTACAGCACCAGCAAAAACGGCAGGATCAGCACGATCCGCAGCAGCGTCAGCTTATTCGGCAGATTCATTTTTCGTCCTCCTCTTGGGCCATAGCCCAGCTCTCCGGATACTTTTCCCGCATATAGCGGGCCATCGCCGTATCCGTCCCCAGCAGCTTGTTTTCCAAAATGACTTCCATCTCGGCATTTACGATCCACCGCCGGCTCTTCTCCGGAACATCCGGCCACCGGACGATCCGCATCGTCCCCAGCCGTTCCTCCTCCAGCAGCGCCTCGTACACATCCGGGATCAGGATTTCTTCCTCCACCGGGACCTCGTCCGCCGACACGTACTCATTGGGGATCCGCGTTGTCTCCATCCCCTCCCGCCAGGCGCAGTGGTACAGGGACGCTGCCTTCCCCCGGTACAGCTCCTCCAGCGCGCCGGGGAAATACTCCTCGTAGTAGAGCTCCCTCTCCCCGGTGTACCCATAGGTGTACTCAAAGTGCCTGATCCCGTACAGAAGCGCCATAGGCTTCAGCGCCGTCAGGCACACCTGCTTCGGCTTCCCGAAATACTCCGACACACTGGGCCTCAGGATCGTCAGTCCTGGTACGGGAGAAACGTGATACAGCTTCATTCCGTTCCCTCCAGCACAGCTATTACTATGAAACCCCGCATACGAGCAGGAACGTTTCGCATCTGTCGTCCGCCGCGATCTCCTTTTGGAAAGAGGCGTACGTGACCACGGAAGAAAATCCAAGCTCCTGCAAATACGTCTCCATCTCCCCGAACCGGTAAAGGTGGGTCTGGAAATCCATATGCTCCCGCTGCAACAGTTCTCCATCGCGGTACAGCTCATAGATCCCCGGAGAAAACTGCGTCTGGCTGCGCTCCTCATAGAAATTTTTCGTTTTCAGCAGCAGGTCAAAGCCTTCTTTTGTTTTCACGGAGGCGGAGAGCCGGTAGTCCGCATCGTCCGGGCATCTGCAACCAGCGGTTTCCACCGCAAAAACCAGTTTTCCTCCATCTGCCAGCAGCTCCCGCAGCCTGCCCAGCACCTTTTTACAGACGGAAAGGTCCGTCAGCAGGGAGATAGAGCCGGAGGGAATAAAAATATAGTCGAACTTCTCCCCCGGGTCGTATTCGGTAAGGTCCGCCTGCACAGCTTTCGCGCCGGGGACCTTCCGTTTCAGCCGCTCCAGCATTTCGCCCGACAGGTCCACGCCGCTGATGTCGTACCCTCTCTCCGCAAAGGGGGCAAAAAAGCGTCCGCTGCCGCACATTGGCTCCAGGATCTTCTGCCCTTTCTTTGCGTAGGACAGATAAAAGTCCAGCTCCTCCTGCGG
>CAMWTG010000287.1 GCA_947177115.1 uncultured Clostridia bacterium | reverse complement strand
TACCGGTAAACCCCTGGGATCGCGCGGGCGAGCTTTGCTCGCCCCTACACAGCCTGTGCTGTTTGCGGGATAGTCCTGCATAAAATTAATTTCCCTGTCATGATGTACCTCCATCTTGACATTATAAATAAATTCAGATATCATTCACAGCGGAACGTGATCTGAACCGTGCGGCAGATTTATATTGTGTTTTCACTGAAAAATCCACCGGCTGCCGGCAATTTGATTGATGAAGCGGAGAAGGCTCTGTCAGGCTTGTCTCACATGCCGGAACGCTTTGTCCAAACCAAGAACATCTTGCTTTTTATACCATTTCGCAGGCATCAAGCGCGGTGTATATCCTTCGGTTTCTATACGGGAAAAGCGATTGGGCATCCATTCTCCTGACCGGAATGATAAGCTTTATAACGAACAACGAAAGGCAGTAAAACATATGGAACAGACTTCTATACTCGACTTTAACGCGAAAAAGGGCTTTATCTGCGATATGGACGGCGTGATCTACCACGGCAACAAGATCCTCCCGGGGGTGGAGGAATTCATCCGCTGGCTCCATGATGAGAAAAAGGACTACCTGTTTCTGACCAACAACAGCGGCTCCACGCCGCGGGAACTGCACCAGAAGCTGGCCCGCATGGGGCTGGACGTACCGGAGGAGCACTTCTATACCAGCGCCCTGGCGACCGCCGCGTTTCTGCAGGAGCAGGCCCCGGGCTGCTCGGCGTTTGTGATCGGTGAGGCAGGGCTGCTCAATGCTCTGTACGATGTGGGAATTACCATGAACGATGTAAATCCCGATTATGTGGTGGTCGGGGAGGGCCGCACCTATTCCCTGGACACGCTGACCAAGGCGGTCAATCTGGTGTTGGGCGGCGCGAAGCTCATCGGGGCCAACTCCGATGTCTCCGGTCCGATTGAAAATGGGATCGCCCCCGCCTGCCGGGCGCTGGTAGCTCCCATTGAGATGGCTACCGGCACGCAGGCTTATTTCTGCGGCAAGCCCAATCCTCTGATGATGCGCACCGGCCTGCGGCTGCTGGACTGCCACTCCAACGAGGCCGTTATGGTAGGAGACCGGATGGACACCGATGTCATATCCGGTATGGAGAGCGGGATGGCCACCATACTGGTGCTCTCCGGTGTCTCGACAAGGGACACCCTGAACATCTACGCCTACCGGCCTACTATGGTTCTCAACGGGGTGGGCGACATTCCGGCGATGGCTCATGCGTTTTCTTGAAAAGAAAAAATATCCAAAAAGCGGAAACCGCCCTTCTCAAAGGAGCAGTTTCCGCTTTTTGTGTCAGCCATCGCCGCGCAGAAGGTTTTCCGCGTAGTCTTTCAAGCTGGCAAAGGAATTGACATTGCCGGAACGTGTTTGAATCTGCTCTCTGGCATAGTCAGGGAGCGTGTCAAAGTAGCGCTTTGCCTCCGGCTCACTGCGCAGCAGCGCGTTCAAATCGGAATAATGCAGCTCTATCACCTCATCCATAGCCTTTGCAGACAGGAGAAAAGTATGCCTCTGTTTTTTTTCCCGCTCAACCTCCTTCTGGGCGGTACGCCTGCGGTTATAGCAGATCAGGCCGCTGGTCACCTCCGTCAGGTTCTGCTCCCCTGACAGGAATGTGGCCACCGTATAACCGGTCTCGCGGAAGCTCTGATAGACCAGCTTGAGCTCCGTCTGCAGCCGTTCGTTCCGTTTTTCATCCGCGGTGAGCCAGATTTCTACGATCCTGCTCTCGTTTCTGACTGTGAGATCCAACCATCCGTCACTTCCCCTCTTTTGCCAATAGTTTCCTCCGGTAGGGCCGGATTTATTCCCATCTCAACATATCCGGCTTTCCATTGTCGCTTGCTCAGAGAGATTTCGGGATCGAATCTGCCTGGCTCCTGTGGAGCCCATTCACGTCACGCGCGCAGTACCACTACAAATTGGATCACGCCTTCCGCCGGACACTCCGCCCGGATAGAGCCCTTATGCACCTCCGCGATGCTCCTGGCGATGGACAGCCCCACGCCAAAGCCCCCCGTCTGCTTGGACCGGGAGCGGTCCGGCCGGTAAAAGCGGTCAAAAAGCTTGTCAAACTCCCCCGCGTCCAGTCCGGCACACCGGTTGGAGGTCTTAAGCGTCAGGCCCTTTTTGGTCTTCTCCAGGCCAAGACGGATCACGCCGCCTTCATCCGCGTATTTGACGGCGTTGTCCAGCAAAACGGACACCAGCTGTCTGATCGCATATTCATCTCCGCAGCAGAAAAGGCCGGGCGCAATATCCGTCTCCAGCGCGTGCCCCCTGGCGGCGGCAAAATCCCGGAAGGATTCCGCCGTCTCCGCCGCCACGCCGCTGATATCAAATTTGACAAACCGCACAGGCGGCTTCTCCTCGTCCAGCCGGGCCAACGTGACCAGGTCGTTCACCAACTCCGACATTTTCTCCGCCTGCGCCTGCGCCTTGCCGATCCATTTCTGCTGCCCCACCTCCATCTCCAGCACCTTCAGGCTGGTGGCGATGACCGTCAGCGGCGTTTTCAGCTCATGGCTGGCATCGGTGATAAATTGCTTTTGCTTTTCCACGCTCCTTACGGTGGGCTCGATGGCCTTTTTGGAAAAGAACCAGATTAGCAGATAGACCAGGGCCACGCAGGCGGCCGCCACCAGAAGGGAGATGACCGCAAAGGTCCGCACCGAGTGCAGTTCCCGCTGGCAGTCCAGGAAGATCGCCATATACTGCTCCTCTCCGGTGCGGACTACATAGTATTTATACTGCTCCTTGTAGCCCATGCCCTCCCCGCGGCTCAGGGCGGCAGATAAAAAACTGTCCGCGTCCGCGGCTGTGACGGCGGCGATATGTTTCATATCGGCCATGCCCAGCGTACCGTCCCCGCTGTAATACAGCACGAAGTATCGGGTAGAATAGGGGGTCTCCGGGTTGAACTGCCCTCTGGGAGGCTTCTCCGGCCTCCCGCCGGAGAACAGGGGGATCATCCCCTGGTTGTCATAGATCATTTGCAGGGTGCCGCACAGCGCCCTGTCCGTGGAGAGAAAATTGAACACATTGATGGACAGGGCCATCAGGAATACCACCAGGGTGACGGAGATCATGGCAATGACGATAAATTGACGGCGCAGCTTATTGATCATCCCATGTCCTCCAGGGAGTACCCCAGGCCCCGGCTGGCGCGGATGGTGACGGAGGAACCCACAGCCGCCAGCTTTTTCCGCAGATTGGAGATGTGGACCCAGACCACGTTGATCTCCGCCTCCGCGTCCCAGCCCCATACCCGCTCCATGATCCGCTCCGCCGAAAGGATCACCTGAGGGGAGCGCATGAACAGCTCCATGACCTGAAACTCCCGGCCGCTGAGCCGCTCCGCCCGCCCCCCGCACTGGAGGGTGCTGCTGCCGCAGTCCAGCTCCAGGCTGCCGAAGCGG
>CAMWTG010000286.1 GCA_947177115.1 uncultured Clostridia bacterium | reverse complement strand
TCTTTCCCATACGGAACATCCGCCCGTTTTTGAACTCGAATGAGCTTGGGGCGATGAAGTCCTTGGTGGACAGCCCGGAGGGGGCCAGCCAGTCCCAGGAGAAGCGGAACGGGGTCTGGCCGTCCATGTGGAAGATGCCGTGGAGCAGATGCAGCCGCTCCATGCCGTTCATGGGGGAGCAGGCCACGCCCAGGCGCTTGAAGTTGTTGATAACATCCATCTCGATGCGTTCCAGCCGGGGCTTGGCAGCTTTGATGCTGTCCGCGTCAATGCCGAAGGTGAGGTACTTGGTCTTTGTCAGGCCGTTGTTCCCCTTGGCAAGCTGATTTTGTAGCATTTCCGAGTATTCGTCCCGCACATCGTTGAATTTGTCCGCCCGCAGGGGAATGACGATGCTCCGGGCATAACCGTCCTGGGCGGTGGACAGGTTCAGAAAGGAGAGCTGGAATCGGATAGATGAATCAAAATAGTTCAGAAAATCCGACCAGCCCTCGAAAATGGCGGTCTTGTCCTCATTCTGACTGAGCTGGTAGTTGATGTCCTGGAACTGCACTGTTTTGGTATAAAAGGTATCAGTGAGGCGGCAAATGCCGTCCGGGTACATCCGCTGGTATGGGATGCTGTCCTGGGCGGACAGCTCCTTTTTGTCCGTCCCTTTGGCTTTGGCGATAGCCGCCTCGATCTGCCGCCTATCCTCATGGGACAGATGCTTACCGCCTTTTCGCTGGGCCGGACGCGCCTGCGGCTCCGGCTCTTTTCCGAACAGGCGGCGAATGAGCTTTTTGATTGCCGTAAACAATGCGGTACACCTCCTTGTCTAACTGGTCCTGCCGCTCCAGCGCGGCATAGAAATTGTTGGTCTTATAGGGGCGCTGTTTGGGCCGGAAGAAGCAGACGCGGAGAATATTGCGGACGATCTTCTCCATCGGCTGGCCGTTCTTTTCATACACTCCCAGCAGGAAGAAGGGGAGCATGACCATCATCATGCACATCGCCGCCGCGCTGTTGCCCATCGGGACCCGCAGCAGGAAGAACAGCGGAACGCCGATGAGCGCCCCGCCGCCAAAGCAGATCAGTTGACGTTTGGTAAGGTTAAACGCCACTTTGGTCTTTACTTTCGTCAGGTCCTTGGGAACCGGCACATAAGCCATTACCGCACCTCCTGTTCTTTTGCCGTGGGCTGGGGCTTAGACGGCTCTGCGGCTTTCTCCCGGAGCTTACCCAGCACGGATTTTTTCTCTGGGGCCTCCGTATTCTGAAGCAGTTCATCCAGAGCAAAGGAAAAATCGCTGAGATCACTCATGCGCTCCATCCATTTGTCTGCTACCGCTTGCAGTGGGTCATTCAAAGACAGAAGATAATCTACTTCTTCCGGCTCGAAGCCATGTGCCTCCGTCAGATATTCGTGGGCATCCCGAATGGCGGTGATCTCTCTGGAAAGCATCACCAGCGTGTCAGGCGGTAATTGGCTCCATGCAGAAAAATGGCCCTGCAAACCGGCTTCCAGCCGGTCATAGAGTTGCTGTAATTTATCCAAATCTGCTTCTCCCTTCAAAGTGTTTTTTCATAGCGTAGCTTCATTTGCGGCGGACAGAGGTCCACAGCGGGGCAGCGTTTGCCGGTCCAGCGTTTTCCCCCTGCCAGCCCCATGCACTCCCAGCCAGCGGCCCGCAGGCTGGTTCCCGGCTCGGTGTCCAGGGTGTAGGTAATGATTTTCTGATAGCCCATAGCCTTTGCCGCCCGCGCCGCCGCAGCATAGAGCATACTGCAAACATTTTTCTCCCCGGTGGTGCAGAGACGGTTGACCTCCAGTGTCAGGCCATTGTCCAGGTAGCGGCTCACGGGACGGCCCACGATTGCCACACCTACCAGCCGCCCCTCCTGAGCGCAGCCAATGGAAAACTTATGTCCCACCACAGGCTTATGGTGCCGGTGGTGTTCTGCGACAAAAGCGTTGGCAGCTTTGAGGGAAACGGGAACCAGGCGCATCACCGTTCCCCTTTGTCCGCTTTCTTCTGCCTGGGAGCTTTGGCCTTGTCCGGGGCCGGAGGCTCCGCCGCCTTTGTGGTATTTTGGAGCGCATCGCGCACAGAGGGCCGCGCCTTTTCGCTGCGGGCGGCAAGCAGTTCCATCACCCGCTGATATTCGCCCAGCACAGCGGTGTGGAGGGCCTGCCGCATCTCCGAGGTAGTGGGAAAGCAGATGTCATGGTACTCGCCCTTGCTGTCCTTCCTGTCGGGCATAGAGACAAAAGCGCCCTTTTCGCCGTCCATGATCTTGATGCCTTTGACGGCAAAGCAGCCGCCCAGCGTCACGCTGGCAAAGGCCAGCAGATTCCCTTCCTCCTTCGAGGGGTAGACCCGTACATCCACATCCAGCTTGGCAGGCTGGGCGGTGCCGGTCTCCGGGGCCATATTCTCATTCATAGCAAATTCCTCCTTCAACTAAATTCAGTGGGCTGAAAACACGCTCTTAGCGAGGCTCCCCGTCTTAAAGAGCGTGAAGCACAGCAGCACCGTGTAGCCCATGCACGTCCAAATCGCTGTGCTGATGTCATCGCTGACGGAGATGTTCTGCACCAGCACCGCATAGATCGCCACGCACACCATGATTAAAAACGCCTGGAATCCCAGGGCAAACAGAGATTTAAGGTAGTTCTGGCCCATGCCGCCCCACTCTCTGCCCAGCATCGCAGCCATAGGGATGGGGGCCACGCTGGTGACTAAATAGACTTCCAGCATACGGCCATAGGTGATGATGAAAATGCAGATCGTCAGCGCCCACATGGTAATGCCTACGAACAGGGATTGAAACCACAGACCGAACAGCGGTCCCAGCTCCATCTCCATCAGCCGTTCCTCCATGTCTGGCATTACGCTGCTCAAGTCGATACTGGTATCCCCGATGATGATGCCGGACGCCTGATTTACCACGCCCTGAGCCACATCGAATATCCCCATCACAATCGTCCAGGTGTTGGTGACAATAAGAATGGCGCAGGCGGTCTTGAATACCCACTTGAAAAATACTGCCGTCTCCACATCGTGGAAGTTGTTTTTGTCCATGAGTATCTGCACCAGCTCCAGCGTCATCACAAAAGCGAGAATTACCCCGGCGATAGGCATAATCACATTTTCAGAGAGATTTTGCACCATATTGAAGATGCTGCCGTTCCATGCCTGGGGGGTCATGCCCACTTGGGTGGAGATTTCCCCCACCTTTTCATTCACGCTGTCGAACATCCCGGACAGATTGCTCATAATGCCGCTGACTAAAATCTCTTTGAGCCATTCTGTGATGGCGTCCCATAGAAAATCCATAGAGGTTTCCCCCTCCTTTCAGCACCCCTCCCGCCTGGGGCGGGAGGGGTAGAGATGAACCGGGCCGATCAGCCGAACAGTCCGGAGAGCAGGGGGACCAGCACCATACCGATCAGGGCCACGCC
>CAMWTG010000285.1 GCA_947177115.1 uncultured Clostridia bacterium | reverse complement strand
AGAGCCGGGGGCGGGAAACCTCCCACTCTCTCAACTATCAGAAATTGGGCAAAGAGCTGATGAGCCAGGATGAGCTTGCGGTGATGGACGGGGGAAAATGTATCCTCCAGCTGCGGGGCGTCCGTCCGTTTTTGTCGGATAAATATGACATCACCAGGCACCCCAATTTCCAGTACACTGCCGACGCGGACGATAAGAACGCCTTTGACATTGAAGCGTTTTTGTCCACCCGGCTCAAACCAAAACCCAACGAGGTCTACGATGTGTTTGAAGTTGACGTAGACACCGAGGGCGAATAATCCCGTTCCGCAAGAAAGGAGTGATTTTATCTACCCGCCAGGGTCCCTGAAACCTGCCTCGGTTGAGGCCATTGGCGTACAAAGCGGACAGCTCAACAAAAAAATGAAGAAGGAGGATAGCCGGAATCGAGCCGCCCAAAATTCAGGGCGGTTTTGTTGTCCGGCTTTTGTATGCCTATGAACCAACACTAACCACAAAGCGATTCCGGCTAAATTAAAGTATGGAATTTTTCAACAGCGCAATCGACGTTTTGCAGACCCTCGTTATCGCACTCGGAGCCGGCCTTGGAATCTGGGGCGTCATCAACCTGCTGGAAGGTTACGGCAATGATAACCCTGGCGCGAAAAGCCAGGGCATGAAGCAGCTCATGGCGGGCGGCGGCGTTGCCCTGATCGGCATGGTGCTTGTACCCCTGCTCTCCGGTCTGTTCGGCTAATCCCCGCACCAGAAACACCCATACCTTTGCCCCTCCCGCAGACGCGGGAGGGGCGGAAAGGAGGTAGCACTGTATGGATTTTCTGCTGGATGCAATCACCACCTGGCTGAAAGAAATGCTGGTGGGCGGCATAATGAGCAACCTTTCCAGTATGTTCGATTCGGTCAACAACCAGGTGGCGGACATATCGGGGCAGATCGGGCAGACGCCCCAGGGCTGGAACGCGGGTATTTTCAGCATGGTACAAAGCCTTTCGGAAACGGTCATTCTCCCCATAGCAGGCGTGATCCTGGCCTTTGTGATGACGCTGGAGCTGATTCAGATCATCACCGACAAGAACAACTTCCACGATATTGAAACCGCTGTGTTTTTCAAGTGGATATTCAAGACCGCCTGTGCCATCCTCATTGTCACCAACACCTGGAATATCGTGATGGGCGTGTTTGATGTGGCCCAGGGCATCGTGGCGCAGGCTTCCGGCGTCATCGGCGCGGACGCTTCCATCGACATTTCCTCCGCGATGGCGGATTTGGAGCCAAGGCTCATGGAGATGGATTTGGGGCCGCTGTTCGGGCTGTGGTTCCAGTCCCTGTTTATCGGCCTTACCATGTGGGCGCTGACCATCTGTATTTTTATCGTCATTTATGGCCGTATGCTGGAAATATATCTCGTCACCTCGGTCGCGCCGGTCCCGATGGCCGCTATGATGGGCAGGGAATGGGGCGGCATGGGGCAGAATTACCTGCGCTCCCTGATGGCGTTAGGCTTTCAGGCGTTCCTCATCATGGTCTGCGTGGCAATCTACGCGGTCCTGGTGCAGAACATCGCCACCGACGAGGATACGATTGCCGCCATCTGGTCCTGTGTGGGATATACAGTCCTGCTCTGCCTGACCCTCTTTAAGAGCGGCAGCATGGCAAAGGCAATCTTCCAGGCCCACTGACGAAAGGAGTGTGCAAAAATGGCTTATGTACCCGTACCCAAAGACTTAACGAAGGTCAAGACAAAGGTGGCTTTCAACCTCACCAAGCGGCAGTTAGTCTGCTTTGGCGGCGGGGCGCTGATTGGCGTACCGCTTTTCTTTCTGCTTCGGGGGCCAGCCGGGAACAGCGCCGCCGCCCTGTGCATGATGCTTGTCATGCTGCCCTTTTTCCTGCTGGCGATGTACGAGAAGAACGGCCAGCCGCTGGAAAAGATCATCGGCAACATGATCCGGGTATCCTTTCTCCGGCCCCGGCAGCGCCCCTACCAGACCAACAACTTCTATGCCGTATTGGAGCGGCAGGACAAACTCGACAAGGAGGTGTATGACATTGTTTACGGCAAAGAAAAACCGGGCAAACGGCAAAGGGCCGGAGGGCGAAGGGCCAATGCCGGTAAAAAAGAAGCTCTCCCGCGCGGATAGAAAGCAGATCGAAGCCGCCATTTCCCGCGCCAACCGTACTGACCAGAAGGGGATTTCCGCGCAGGACAGCATCCCCTATGAACGGATGTGGCCGGACGGCATCTGCCGCGTGACCGACTGCTATTATACCAAGACCATTCAGTTTCAGGACATCAATTACCAGCTGTCCCAAAACGAGGATAAGACCGCCATCTTCGAGGGTTGGTGCGATTTCCTCAACTACTTTGACAGCTCCATCCGGTTCCAGCTGTCCTTCCTCAACCTGGCCGCGTCCCAGGAAACCTTTGCCCGGTCCATCACCATCCCGCCCCAGGGGGATGATTTTGACAACATCCGCAGCGAGTACACCCAGATGCTGCAAAACCAGCTGGCAAAGGGGAACAACGGCCTGATTAAGACAAAGTACCTGACTTTTGGCATTGACGCGGACAGCATCCGGGCGGCAAAGCCCCGGCTGGAACGGATTGAAACCGACCTGCTCAACAACTTCAAGAGGCTGGGCGTAGTGGCGGAGCCGCTGGACGGGCGGGCGCGGCTGTCCCAGCTGCATGGCGTATTCCACATGGACGAACAGGTTCCCTTTTCCTTTTCGTGGGACTGGCTGGCCCCCTCCGGCCTTTCCACCAAGGATTTCATCGCCCCCACTTCCTTTGAGTTCCGCACTGGCAGGCAGTTCCGCATGGGGAAAAAGTACGGCGCGGTCAGCTTTGTGCAGATCCTTGCGCCGGAATTGAACGACCGGATGCTGGCGGATTTTCTGGATATGGAAAGCTCCCTGATTGTCAGCCTCCATGTGCAGTCCTTAGACCAGGTAAAGGCCATCAAGACGGTCAAGCGCAAAATCACCGACCTGGACCGGGCCAAGATCGAGGAACAGAAAAAGGCGGTCCGGGCAGGGTACGACATGGACATCATCCCCAGCGATCTGGCTACCTATGGGAACGAGGCCAAAAAGCTGTTGCAGGATTTACAGAGCCGCAACGAGAGGATGTTCCTTGTGACCTTTCTGGTGCTGAATACGGCGGACACCGCCAGACAGCTGGGCAACAACGTGTTTCAGGCGTCCAGCATCGCGCAGAAGTACAACTGCCAGCTGGCAAGGCTGGACTTCCAGCAGGAGGAGGGGCTGATGAGCTGCCTGCCTTTGGGACAAAACCAGGTGGAAATCCAGCGGGGGCTGACCACTTCCAGCACCGCCATCTTTATTCCTTTCACCACCCAGGAGCTTTTCCAGAACGGGAAAGAGGCGCTGTACTACGGCATCAACGCCCTGTCCAACAACCTTATCATGGTGGACCGCAAGAAGCTGAAAAACCCCAACGGCCTGATTTTAGGCACTCCCGGCTCCGGCAAGTCCTTTTC
>CAMWTG010000284.1 GCA_947177115.1 uncultured Clostridia bacterium | reverse complement strand
GCACGGCGGGCTTGGTCACGTTGGTGGCGGTGTTGCCGGCAAAGCCGGGCTCGGTCTCAGTAACCACCAGATCCATGAAGTTGGGGCACTCCAGGCCGAACACGTTGCCCTTATAGCTGAGCACCTTGCACATGGTGTTCTCCTTCACGAAGCGGAAAGCATCGCCCAGCAAATCCCGGGCCAGGGGCACCATATCGTAGGTCTCCTGATCCATAAAATAGTACAGGTCGCCATCATTATAGCTGTACTCCATATCCTTACGCTCGACAAAGGCCTCCTCGAACTTGGCGGTGGGATTGAAGCTGGTCTCAGTCACCGCGCCGGTTACCACGTTCTTCATCTTGGTGCGCACAAAAGCCGCGCCCTTACCGGGCTTGACGTGCTGGAACTCGATGACCTGCATCACCTTGCCGTCCATCTCAAAGGTCTTGCCATTGCGGAACTCGCCGGCAGTAATCGTTGCCATATTTATATCCTCCTAAATTGGAATATTTTCTCAGGACCTATTTCCTATCGGACATTTTACCGTATCCGCGCTATAATTGCAAGCTTTTTGTAGAGAAATTGGGACGGAAATTTTCCTTTGAAAGAAAAATGCCGGAAATCGCGGCCATACCGCCGGCTGAACCATGGTATTATCCCTCAAAAATGCTCCGGCAATTCACGCTGTCATGCCCTCCGCCATTCCTCCGCAAGAATCGCGTATACATCGGCATCGCAAATTCCTTGGTTATTCCAATCCGCCTGACGCAGAGTTCCCTCATATATCATGCCGCATTTCCGCATGACTGCGCCGGACCCGGGGTTGCGGGGATCGTGCCAGGATCCCACCCGGCTGGCTCCCACTTCGCCGATCAAAAAATCAATGACCCTGCTCAGAGCTTCACTGACATAGCCATGCCGCCACAATCTCTTCCCGATGCAGTAGCCCACCTCCGGCTGGCCGATGCGGCTGTCGAAGCCAACCACCGCAATGGAGCCGATGGGCTCTCTGATCTCCGTGGGCACGATGGCCCAATGGTAATACTCCGGCTTTTCGTACTGCCCCACCCAGTCCGACAAAACCTTCGCCGACACCTCCGGCGAAGAGTGCGCGGGCCAGGTGAGAAAACGGGTCACCTCCGGGTCGGACGCCCAATTGCGGTACATCGCCTCCGCGTCCGTCAGCTCGAAGGGCCGCAGGAGCAGGCGGTCCGTTTTTAAAATCTTTGTTCCCAAATGGTTCATTCTAAATCTCTTTCAACTGGATCAATGCGCGCAGCTCCTCCCTATCCCGCTTTATCAGAGGGCGCATACTGTCCTTAAATTTCGATAGATCCAATTTATCCAGCTTTTCCTCTATTCTTCCGTTCAGCTGCGGCTTATAGAGGATCACGCCGCGCAGGGCGCTCAGGCGCTGCCTGACCGCCGTAGGCTTATCATCGTCCAGCGCGGCGAGCAGCAGATCAAAATGCGCCTCCAGCTTCTCCTCCACATCCCACCGCGCCTGTGCGCAGGCCAGACGGAACCCCCGCGTCCGCACAAAGGAGTTTTTGCATTTCAGCAGCCCTATGAAATCTTCAAAATTTCCATACAGTGCATTGGATTCCGCGGACCCCTTCTCCAGCAGCAGGAGCAGCTGGTACGCTTCCGTATTGTTTTTGTTCTGCAATCCGGCAATAATGTCCATTTCCGTTCCCTACTTCCCCAGCGCGGCCCGGATGGCCCCGCCAATGTTGGCGGCCTCGATGACCCGCAGTCCCTCCTGGGGCGCGGGCTTCTTCCCCCGCCGCAGGGGCACGATGCAGGTCTTGAACCCCAGGCGGCAGACCTCGCTGAGCCGCTGGTCCAGATTGTTCACCGCCCGCAGCTCCCCGGTAAGCCCCACCTCTCCGATAGCGGCCAAATCGGCGTCAATAGGCTTGTCCAGATAGCTGGAAGCCAGCGCCAGCACCGCCGCCAGGTCGGCGGCGGGCTCGTCCAGGGTCAGTCCGCCGATAATGTTCATGTACGCATCGCAGGCGGACACCTTCAGCCCGCCCCGCTTCTCCAGCACCGCCAGCAGCATAGCCGCTCGGCCAAAATCAAAGCCATTGCTGGATCTTCTCGCGTTGCCGTAGGAGGCCGGGGCCAGCAGGGCCTGGATCTCCGCCAGCACCGGACGCACCCCCTCCATCACGCAGGTGACGCAGGTCCCCGGCGCGCCATCGGGACGGCCAGATAGGAGCATCTGGGAAGGGTTTTCCACCTCTTCCAAGCCCGCGTCCAGCATCTCAAATACGCCAATCTCATTGGTGGCCCCGAAACGGTTTTTTGCCGCCCGGAGGATGCGGCAGGTACTGTGCTGCTCCCCCTCGAAGTAGAGAACGCAGTCCACCATATGCTCCAGGACCTTGGGCCCGGCGATGGAGCCCTCCTTGTTCACGTGGCCGATAACGAACACCGTTACATTCCGCCCTTTGGCCAGCTGCATGAGGGCCATGGTGCAGTCCTTTACCTGCCCGATGCTGCCCGGCGGACTGTCCAGCGCACCGTTATACAGGGTCTGAATGGAATCCACGATGAGGATATCCGGCTCCTCATCGGAGACGGATTGCAGCACGTCCTCCAGCGCTGTCTCCGACAGCACCAGCAGATTGCCGCCTCCCACCTCCAGCCGCTGGGCCCGGAGCTTCAGCTGCCGCACCGACTCCTCGCCGGAGACATACAGCACCCGATTCCCCTTACACAGACTGCCGCAGATTTGCAGCATCAGCGTAGATTTGCCCACGCCCGGAGCACCACCCACCAACACCAGCGAACCCTTCACCGCGCCGCCACCCAGCACCCGATCCAGTTCCCCCATGCCAGTGAAAAATCGAATTTCCTCTGTTGTATCAACTTCTGTTAAGGAAATCGCCTTCACAGAGTGAAACGCAGAACGCCCTCCATTTCCCCGGCCTGACTTGGCTTTAGGAGCCGCTTCCTGCTCCACAATAGTATTCCAAGCTCCGCAAGCGGGGCACTTCCCTGCCCACTTAGGCGTCTCATTGCCGCACTCGGTGCAGTAAAATATGCTTTTTGCTCTTGCCATCTACCTGCCCTCCAGCATATATGTCTCTTCTATTATACAGCAACGTCATCCCTTTGACCAGAACTTTTTCTGCCGCAGCACGACAAACGCATGAACCATATGGAACCATCGAAATAAGGAGGATGAAATTTGAAAAGCAAGAAAATCCCGGTGGATTCATGCTAATGATAAAGTTTTTCTTTTTTATAAATAAATCGGTATAGAACAACTCTATAACTTTCAGAATGTTAGGTACCATTTGCGCATGATATTAAGAGCCTGTATTCATAAGCGTTTTAGCTGGGTGTGAAAATGAAAAATTATAACCATTGCCTCAGCGGAAGAGACAGAAATCTCATAGTCTTTACTGAGGCATCTGGAATGATTGTGCCAGGAGAAGGTGCGTTCAACCACCCACCGCCAAGGGAGTTTTTCCCATTGGTGGGGCTTGATTTTCTCTGAAATATCAACGT
>CAMWTG010000283.1 GCA_947177115.1 uncultured Clostridia bacterium | reverse complement strand
ATATTGGGGTCCTGCGGCAGCATAGGCTTCCTCCGAATCACCTGCACCTCAAAGGTCGCGGTACCGTAAATTCTAACAGTTTCTTCTGGATGCCGGGGATTTACCAGCCCCAGCGCATCGTAATATTCATCAGAAAAGTTCAGGACGGAAGGGTCAAAAGCCGCTTGCAGGGCCTTAACCCGGTGGAAAGGCTCTGCGGGAGCGATGCCGAATGTCTCTGCGATCATCGCCAGGGCCGCATCCTTCGCCACGAACAATTCCTCAAGTTCCCCGCTCTCTCTTGCTTCTGCTTCATCCGCTGCAAACACCTGAAAGCGTTCCTCTGACAGGAAATAGATCTGGCTCAGCGGGTCAGCATCGTGGCAATAGAGAACGAAGGACAAAAACTCCCGGAAATTGCCAGCCACCGGCAGCACAAACGTCCCCACGTCTCCCATAGCCGGGTCCACGCAATATACCTTCTCGTCCCCCGGCAGGAGGATGAACTGGATGCCGTCACAGCCAATGGAGCCGACTTCTTCCGCTCCCAGCGGCGTGCAGAACGCGGGAACAAATTCCCCTCCCCAATCCAAATCAATGGATGAAAAGTCAATGTCCAGCTCGTGAAATGTTTTCAGGTCATCCCTTGTCATAATCAGTCCTTGGCCCTCTCGTTGACGAAATCATCCAGCGCCGCCAGGGCGTTGTCCAGCTTCAGCAGGTCGCTGCCGCCGCCCATGGCGCTGTCGGGCTTGCCGCCGCCCTTGCCGCCGCAGATGGGGGCAAGGGTCTTGATGATGTCCCCGGCCTTGACGCCCCGGGCCACTGCGTCCTTGCCGCAGACAGCCAGGAACGTGATCTTCTCCTCGTTGACGCTGGCCAGCAGGGCCACCACGCCGGGATCCTTGTCCCGGAGAAAATCGCCCATCTTCCGCATGTCGTCCGCCGACAGGCCGCTGCGGGAGAAGGACACCACCTTCAGCCCCTTCACCTGCTTGGCGTTGAGCAGGAACTGGTCCGCCTCGCTGACGAACTCCTTGGCCTTCAGCTTCTCGATGGTCTGGCGCAGCTCCCGGGCCTCGGCCATCATCTGCCCCGCCTTTTCCTTCAAGTCAACAGGCTTCACCTTCAGCGCAGCAGCAGCTTGGAACAGCATATCCTGGAACCGGTTCATCTCCTCCAGAGCCCGCTTGCCGGTAACGGCCTCGATACGGCGCACACCCGAGGCCACGGAGAATTCGCTGTCGATATGGAAAATACCCGCCTTGGCAGAATTGTCCAGATGGGTGCCGCCGCAGAATTCCACGGAGTAGCCTTCCCCAATGTTCACCACACGGACCACATCGCCGTACTTCACGCTGAACAGAGCGATGGCCCCGGTTTTCCTGGCCTCCTCAATAGGCATTTCCCTAGCGTCCACCTGGTATCCCGCCAGAATGGCATCACTGACCACCCGGGCCACCTCGCTCAGCTCCTGGGCCGTCATGGCGGCGAAATGGGTAAAGTCGAAGCGCAGGTAATCCTCCTCTACCAGAGAACCGGCCTGATGCACATGGTCCCCCAAAACGGTGCGCAGGGCCTTGTCCAGCAGATGGGTGGCGGTATGGGCGCGCATGATGGCGCTGCGGCGCTCCGTGTCGATCTCCGCCGTCACGGTATCGCCCACCTTGAGAGAGCCGGAGGCCATCTTGCCATAGTGCATATACTTGCCGCCCTTGTTCTTCTGCACATCGGTGACGTCAAACTTGCAGCCGCCATTGCCCAGGGTGCCGTGGTCGGCTACCTGGCCGCCCATCTCGGCGTAGAACGGCGTTTTATCCAGCACCACGATGCCCTCCACGCCGGGCATCAGCACCTCGGCCAGCTCGTTCTCTACCACCAGGGCAACTACCTTCGCCCCCTCGATGGCGGTATTGTCATACCCCGCGAACTCGGTAGCGGGCACATCCTTGCCGAACTCCACGCCGGCCCAGCCCAGATCGCCCAGGGCCTCCCGGGCCTTCCGGGCGCGGACCCGCTGCTCCTCCATGAGCTGCTTGAAAGCATCCTGATCGACCGTCATGCCCTCTTCTTCCACCATTTCCACGGTCAGGTCGATGGGGAAACCGTAGGTGTCGTACAGCTTGAAGGCGTCCGCGCCGGAGAAGGTCTTCTCGCCCTTGGCCTTGTGTCCGTCCAGCATCTCAGTGAAGATCTTCATGCCGCCATCAATGGTCTTGGCGAAGCTCTCCTCCTCCATGCGGATGACCCGGGTAATATAGCTCTCCTTCTCCCGCAGGTCGGGATAGGCCATCTCATTCTCCTGGATGACCGTAGCGCAGACCTCATACAGGAAGGGGCGGTCCACCCCCAGTAGCTTTCCATGCCGTGCAGCCCTTCTCAGCAGACGGCGCAGAACATAGCCCCGCCCTTCATTGCTGGGCAGCACGCCATCGCAGATCATCATGGTGGCGGAGCGGATATGGTCGGTGATCACCCGCAGGCTCACATCGATCTTATGGCTCTGCCCGTATCTGGCCCCGGTGATCTCGCTGACCTTGTTGGTGATATTCATGACGGTGTCCACATCAAACAGGGACTCCACGTTCTGGCTCACGCAGGCCAGACGCTCCAGACCCGCGCCCACATCGATGTTCTTCTGCTTCAGCTCGGTGTAGTGGCCCTGTCCATCGTTGTCGAACTGGGAGAACACATTGTTCCAGATCTCGATATAACGGTCGCAGTCGCACCCCACGGTGCAGCCAGGCTTGCCGCAACCGTACTCCGCGCCCCGGTCATAGTAGATCTCGGAGCAGGGGCCGCAGGGGCCGGAGCCGTGCTCCCAGAAGTTGTCTTCCTTGCCGAATTTAAAAATGCGTTCGGCGGGGATGCCGATCTCTTTGTTCCAGATCTCAAAGGCCTCGTCATCGGCGGGGGTCGTTTCGCTGCCGCCGAAAACGGAGGGATACAGCCGGTCAGCCTCCAGGCCCAGCCACTCGGGGCTGGTCAGAAATTCCCAGCACCAGCGGATGGTCTCCCGCTTGAAATAATCTCCGAAGGAGAAGTTGCCCAGCATCTCGAAGTAGGTGCCGTGGCGGGAGGTCTTGCCGATATTCTCGATATCTCCCGTGCGGATGCACTTCTGGCAGGTGCAGACCCGGTGGCGGGGAGGCTCCACCTCACCGGTGAAGTAGGGCTTCATGGGAGCCATGCCGGAGTTGATGAGCAGCAGGCTGGCATCGTTCTGGGGGATCAGGGAAAAGCTGGGGAGGCGGAGGTGATCCTTGCTCTCGAAGAATTTCAGGAACATCTCGCGGATCTCGTTTAGGCCGTAAGACTTGTGCATGGTTGGTTCTCTCCTTTTATTGTTATAAAGATTGATATGTTATCCGTAAATGGGGATCAGCATAGCGTATGGCGCGGTAAAAACGGCAAGCGCTATACAGAATTTGTGGACCTGCGCTGGGTCAAGGCAGCATTTTCGGAAAGAAAACCGTTTGTTGAGGAAGTAGATCAAAACTCCCGACAGCGCGGCGCCGGGCAGAGACAGAAGGGT
>CAMWTG010000282.1 GCA_947177115.1 uncultured Clostridia bacterium | reverse complement strand
GTAGCAGGAGCGGCCTGTGGGGGCCAGTTTCTGGCTGGGTGCCCGCCCTGCGTTTCTACGGGCGAACTCCGCCTTTGCCTGGTTGAACCTGTCACGGGTGATGATGCCTTGATAGTTGTCCTGTACCAGATACATGGGCAGCTGGCCCATATTGCGAAGCTGCTTCTTGCTGATGCAGTCCTGGGTATAGGTCTTTTGCATCAGGACATCGCCGCAGTATTTTTCATTTTTCAAAATGTTGCGGATCGCCGCCTCAGACCAGACCGTCCCGCCCTTGGCGGTGAGGACTCCCTGACTCTCCAGTTCCTTTTTGATCATGCGGATGCTGTGGCCGGCGAGGAAGCTGTCGTATATCTGCTCTACCACCATCGCCTGCTCAGGGATGATGCGGGGCTTGCCGTCCTCATCCAGTTCATAGGCGTACAGGTGCTGGAATTGGACGTTTGTCTTGCCCTCCCGCATGGCCTGCCGCTTGCCCCAGACGATGTTGGCGGACATGGACTCGCTCTCCGCCTGGGCGAATGCGCCCATCATAGTGATGAGCATCTCGCTGTCCGTCTCCAGCGTATTGATGTTCTCCTTTTCGAAGATCACAGCGATTCCCAAGGTACGCAGGGCGCGGATGTAGTTGAGGCAGTCCACCGTGTTCCGCGCGAAGCGGGAGATGGACTTGACCAGTACCAGGTCGATCTTCTTTTGACGGCACTTGCGGATCATCCGCTGGAACTCAGGCCGCTTCTGGGCCGAAGTGCCGGTGATGCCCTCATCCGCGAAGATCCCCGCCATGGTCCACTGGGGGTTGGTCATGATCTTGTCGGTGTAGTAGGTCTGCTGAGCCTCGTAGCTGGTGAGCTGCTCCTCATCGTCTGTGGACACCCGGCAGTAGGCCGCGACACGAAGCTGGCGCTGAACAGCCTTGGAGCGGACCAACTCCGGCTTGGGTGGTATGACAATGACCCTGGGGGTAGTTCCTGTCATGTGAGATCACTCCTTTTCATGATTTGTCCGTTTTTCAATCTCAGGCTGACCTCCCCGGTAGAGAAGATCAGGATGGCGGAGGTAATTTGACGGAGCAGCACGGTGTCCAAGCCACCGTACTGCTCCGCCCTGACCAATATGTATTGTATCCGCATGGTCTCATAGTCCTCAGAGCCGAGGGCGTCAAACCGGGCGGCCGCCAGCGAGATTGCTTTCGCTCTGGCGGTAGATTCGTCGAACTCCTCATTTTCCAATTCATGAGTGAAGCTATTCTTTGCGGAGAGGACCCTTTCACTCTCTATATCAACGGCTGTGGGGGAGGCGACGGCATCTGGGTGCTGGCATAATCCCTGCAACAGTCCAGCCACACTGTCCATCAAGCGTTTATCTGTGGAGTTTACCGCCGATGTCATGCAGTGAGGACAGCGCCAGGTGTCTGCACGCTCCCGCTGGATAGGCTTCCCGCATACGGCACAGCGGGCCAGGATACGGATATCCTTGATCTGAGGGTGATTCAGCTTCCCGCTGGCAGCCGGTTTTCTCTTCTGGAATGCGCCAGGTGCAAGGATAGCAGGGTAGACGCTGTTTCCGAGGTACCGCTCATCTTGCAGAATCCGGGCCAGCGTATTCTTATTCCACCGCTTTCCAGGGGAGTAGGGGTGTCTGCCATTGTTGAGCCACTCAGCCAGCGTTTCATAGGAGTTCCCCTCAGCATAGCTGGTAAAAATCATCCGTATCATTTCAGCCTCATCATCCACGATGCAGATCTGTCCGTTCTGCATACAGTAGCCGAAGGGCAGTTTCCGGTTCGCCATCAGCGCATACTCCTCTCTGTAGTTTCCGTCAGCTCCAGCCCGTTTATCAGGTGGAACCGCAGGGTATTGCCGCTGTCTACTGTAATTCTGTCTACAAGGTCCGCAAAGATCTCGCCATCGAACGCCGGAAGGTACTCGGGTAATGTTTCCAGTGTCTCCAGCAGCTGTCTTGTTTGAGGGATGGTATCGTCATGCTCCGCACCAAGGATACGATCCTTTTCTTGCTTGGCGGCGCGGAGCTGCTGGGCTAATTCGTTGCTTCTGTATATAAAAATATCAGGATCAACGAGGCCGCATCGGTTCATGTCGGCCAGCATTCGATCCTGATCATTGATATCGGATATTCTCTTATTCAAGTCAATGATCTCCAGGCTCCAGAGCATCCGCCGTTCACGGACTGTCTGGAGGTCGGAGAGCATCTGCTTGAGGATTGGCTCCCCGTGGAGCCGGAGCTTGTGGTACACCCGCAGGAAGGCGGCGTGGATTTCCACCTCCTGAATTCGCTCTGAGGGACAGTCAACCTTGTTCCTGTCGTGGGTTCTGCACACCCAGTATGTCTTGCCGCAGCAGACCTTTCTTGTATAGCGCGTACCGCAGATGCCGCAGGATATTCTCCGTTGCAGCGGACTGTCTGCGGGGATGCCTCTGCGGCGGATCTCACTCCGCCTGCTTTTCAGCTCCTGGGCGGCGAAGAAGATTTCCTTTTCAATGATGGGCGGATGGGTGGCCTCCGCATAGTATTGCTGACGCTCTCCATGGTTTCTGACCTGACGGGCCGGAAGGGTATCCGTGGCATAAGTCTTCTGCCAGAGGGAGTCGCCGATGTACCGCTCGTTGGAGAGGATGTAGGATATGGCGCTGTGAATCCATTTGCGGTTTTCCAAACCGATCCGGACCGCAACACTTTCCCGATTGAGCCGGGCGGCAATCTCATCCATGCTCTGTCCCGCAAGGTAGTCGTGAAAGATCTGCCGGACAATTTCCGCCCGTTCCTCATCGACCACGATTTTCCTGTCCTCAATTCGGTATCCATAAGGCATGGCGGCAGGCAGGAAGGTTCCTTTCTTCATGCGTGCCTGGTAGCTCCAGCGCATATTGCCGGAGATGCTTTCACTCTCTTTCTGAGCGATGGCGGAGAACATAGCAGTAAGAAGTTCGCCTGTCATCTCAGAGGTGTCGATGCCCTGCTCCTCAAAGCACACCCCTACGCCGATGGCCTTCAGTTCCCGGATGGTTTCCAGGCAGTCAGCGGCGTTGCGGGCGAAACGGGAGATGGACTTGACCAGGACCTTGTCCACCCGTCCCCTGCGGCAGTCCGAGAGGAGCCGCTGGAAATCCGGGCGCTTCTGTGCCGAGGTCCCGGAGATCCCCGCGTCGGCGTAGATATCAGTCATCGTCCAGTTGTCCTTGCCGCTGATGAGCGTGGTATAGTAGTTCAGCTGGGCGGCAAAGGAGTTCATCTGATCGCTGGAGTCGGAGCTGACCCGGCAGTAGGCGGCCACACGGAGCTTCTGCGCCTCCGGCCTTTGAGCGGCCTCTATGACAATGACTTTCTTTTGTTCCAGCGCAAGGTTTCCGTCGGTTTGCTGTATTCTGCTCATGGTCTGCACCGCCTCCTGTTAGCAACACACAATACCACATCCTGTGGTTAATAGCTATTGAATTCCAGTGGTGAAACTCAACAAAAAATGATGTCCGCTTCGGACTCCTGGGCAATCCTGGCGGCGATCCTTTTC
>CAMWTG010000281.1 GCA_947177115.1 uncultured Clostridia bacterium | reverse complement strand
TCACACCGGTATTGATCATGCGGTTGACCACGTTGTTGCCGCAGCCGCCCGCGCCAATCACCTTGATTTTTACAATGTTTTCAGCCGTGGTCGCCAGTTCGATTGCCATAGTGGAATTTCCTCCTACCAGAAATTGTATCTTCTGTATATCAGCCGGGAATTATACCCCAAGATAATGTACAATATTTTAATTCATTATATCCCCTTTTCGGGGACAGGTCAATAGCGAAGTCTCTGGTTTTTTGAAATTTTCCGATGAATTACATACCGTGTCTCCGGAATGCCGCCGTCAGCGGGCGGAGGGAACCAGATTTACCTGGTATTCGTCCGCCATGGTCATTAGGAGGGTGCCTGTCTCATTGGGCTCCAGCTTCTCGTCCACGATCTTCACCAGGCTGGCGATCTTGAATGAAAAGTCCGCATCGTAGAACATCTCCACCCGGAACCGGCCATCGTAATTCAGTACCAGCACCCTGGGATCGCTGCAATCTATGCTGTCCGCCCGGCTGAGCGCGCCATACTCGTCCAGCGCGGCCAGCAGCTCTGTCAGCCGCAGGGGCGTAATGGGGCTGTCCTCCGTGAGCGTCAAGGTTTCGCTGACAGCAGGCTCACTGGCCTGCACGCCGGCGACCTGCAGGTAATCTGCAGCCGCCGGGGCGTCCACGGCCTCCAGAAGCTTGCCAGCGCCGCTGAGCAGCCAATATCCCCCCGCCCCCTGGATGACGGCCACGGCCTGGGTCTCCGTCACTTCAATGTTCAGGGTATTGGGAAATTCCTGCTTGGGACGGACATCGGTGATATAAGGGAGACTGGTATAGATCCGCTGGGCCACCCGGTAGCGGTCCAGAAGGATAAGGTTGTCTCCTATCTCCACACCCGAGGCGGCAATGATCTCCTCCGCTCCGTAGCGGCCCGCGCCGGTAACGGTAATATGCTCCACTTTGAAGAAAAGCGTAAGCGCCGCCACTACGGCCACAGCGGCCAGGATAACGGACAGGGGCCGCAGCAGGCGGCCCAATCCGCCCCGGCGGCGTCTTTTCTTTCTTTTTTTCGCCATGGCAGGCGCTCCTTTCCTTTGTAATGGCAGAGAACCTGTTGAGTATCTCAACGTGTGCGGCCCGGCGGACGGTTCCGCGCCGGGCCCGTTGACCGGGAAGTGCTTTGCGTATGGCAAGGCCGGACGCAGGGAGGAACTGCGCAGTCCTTGATCGCGCACAGCCGCTCCCCGGGGGCATTTCCCAATTGCGGAGCACAGCCGTCAGGCCGCAGATGGAGAGATGCCGGTCACTCCAGCCGGATCTCCGCACCCAGAGCGGAGAGATCCCTGACGGGGTCCTCATATCCCCGCTGAATGTGGAAAATATCCTCGATCCGCGTCTCCCCTTTGGCGGTAAGGCCCGCTACCATAAGGGCCGCGCCGCCCCGCAAGTCGGTACACCGCACCTTTGCCCCGCACAGTTCCGGTACCCCTGTCACAACGGCCACCCGGTCGGCCACGCTGATATCCGCTCCCATGCGGCACAATTCATCCACATGCCGGTAGCGGTTCTCGAATATGTTCTCTACGAAAACCGTAGCACCTTTGGCACGCAGAAGCGCCGCCATGAGGATCGCCTGCGCATCGGTTGGGAAGCCGGGATAAGGCGCTGTACGCACCGTGCCGATGGACCGCAGGCGGCCTTGGGAGCGGAGAACCACCTGCCCCTCTCCGCCGGAGATCTGGCACCCGGCGGCATGGAGGGCGGCGGTAACGGTAGAGAGATGTCCATGACTGACCCGCCGCAGCTCCACCTCGCCCCCCGCCGCAGCCACGGCAGCCAGATATGTAGCCGCTACGATCCGGTCCGGCATAACGGTATGCAGGGAATCACTGGTGGGCTGGCGGCCCTGAATGCAGATCGTGGAGCTGCCCGCTCCCCGGACCTTGCAGCCCATGCCGCAGAGGAAGTTCTGGAGATCCCAGATCTCCGGCTCCCGGGCGGCGTTGACCAAGACCGTCTCCCCCTCCGCGCCGCAGGCGGCCAGCATGGCGTTCTCCGTAGCGCCTACGCTGGGCATGTTCAGGACGATCTCCCGGCCCGCCATATGCTGGGCTGTACAGCATATGCAGCCGCTCTCTTCCCGCAGGCAGGCTCCCAGCTGCCGCAAAGCCGACAGATGTAGGTCAATGGGCCGGGGGCCCAGCTCGCAGCCGCCCGGGTGGCTCAATTCCGCCCAGCCCATCCGGGCCAGGATAGCTCCCAGGAACACCACCGAGGAGCGCATCTCCCGCATCAGGTGATCGGGCACGTCCCACCGGTCCAGCGCGGATGCGTCCACTACCAGATCCTCTCCCGCCCAATCCGCTTTGCAGCCCAGGTGGCGGAGGATCCGGATGCTGGCCTCCACATCGCTGAGGTGCGGACACCCTCGGAGCGTTGTCCGCCCCGGATGCAGGATCGTGGCGGCCAGAATGGGGAGAACGCTGTTTTTCGCCCCCTGGACCGTCAGCGTCCCCTCCAGTTTCCTGCCTCCCTGAATAACAATATGGCTCATATGATCCCTCCGCCCATGGATTTTATCAAACTAATCCATGGTATGCGGACGGAAGGAAACTGCTACTTTCCGTCTGTGCGGCCCAGGGCCATGACGGCGCTGTAAATCTTTTCCGCCGCGTCAACGGTGCCCAGGGAGGCCATGGCGGCGCTCATTTTCTTCCGCCGGACCTCATCGTGCAGGATGTCGCAGGCGGTATCATACAGGACCTGCCCGCTGCTGTCCTTCTCCAGCACCATCACCGCGCCGCCGGCGTCATCCAGCACCCTGGCGTTGGGTTCCTGGTGATTGTGGGTCACATTGGGAGAGGGGATGATGATAGCAGGCACCCCCAGGGCGGTCAGCTCGCTGATGGTACTGGCCCCGGCCCGGCAGATCACCAGATCCGCGGCCCGCATGAGTACGCACATGTCCTGAATGTACTCCCGGACCTCCAGTTCGGGGGTCTGGCTCAGCTCCACCCTTGCCTCCCGGAGGTAGCCGTCCATGCGCTGGCAGCCAATAGCCCCGGCGCCGTGGACATGGTGGAACGGCAGACCGTTTTTGGCCTCCAGGGCCAGAAACTGGGCCATTTCCCGGTTCATTTCCGAGGCCCCCAGGCTGCCGAAGAAAGAGATAATAAGCGGCCTTCCATCGTCCATGCCCAGCTTTTTCTTGGCCTCCCGCTTGGTTAGCAGGAAGAAGTCCCCCCGCACGGGGGTGCCGGTGACCAGGACTTTGCCGGGGTGCTTGTAGTTTTTCCGGCACTCCTCAAAGCCCACCATGATGAGGTCCGCGTGGTTTTCCAGCAGGCGGGTCGTCAGGCCGGGGATGGCGTTGGACTCGTGGATGGCGGTGGGGATGCCCAGCCTGGAGGCGGAGAGAATCATGGGATAGCTGGCGTAGCCCCCGGTACCCACCACCAGGTCGGCCGGGAACTCCCTCAGGAGCCGCCGGGCCTCCCCCGGGGAGCAGAGGAAATTTTTCAGGGAGACCAGATTGTGCCAGATCTCCTT
>CAMWTG010000280.1 GCA_947177115.1 uncultured Clostridia bacterium | reverse complement strand
GTCTGCCGATTCTGCGGCCAAAGTTGCGGAAAACACGGCAAAGGCTGCAAAAAAGGCGGCAGAGGAAACGAAAAAGACCGCTGGCTTTATCTGGCGGCACAAAAAGGGCTTTCTCATTGTGATCGCCCTGTTTCTGGTGGTGTCCATCTTTCTCAATGGGATGTCCTCCTGCTCCATGCTGGCGGAGGGTGTCATGTCTGTGCTGGGCGGCTCCACCCACCCCTCCAGCGATGAGGCTATGCTGGGCGCGGAGGCGGCTTACGCCGGGATGGAAAATGAGCTGCAAAGCTATCTGGACAGCTATGAGAGTACCCATGACTATGACGAGTACAGCTATGACCTGGACGAGATCGGCCATGACCCCTATGTGCTGATGGCGCTGCTCAACGCCTACCACCGGGGCGGCTGGACACTGGAACAGGTGCAGGGGACCCTGGAAATGCTCTTTGACCGCCAGTACACCCTTACGGAAACTGTGACGGTGGAGACCCGCTATGATGAGGATGACGAGCTGTATGAATACTCCATTTGTACGGTTACGCTGGACAATTTCGACCTGTCCCATCTGCCCATCTATCTGCTGGATGAGGAAGGCATGAACATTTACGCCGTGTATATCGCCACCCTGGGCAACCGGCCCGACCTGTTCCCCACCAGCGAATATCCCAACGCATCCCAGCGGCAGGACTATCTGGACTATGACGTGCCGCCGGAGGCTTTGGAGGATGAGGTTTTTGCGGCGATGCTGGCCGAAGCCGAGAAATATCTTGGCTATCCCTATGTTTGGGGCGGCAGCAGCCCGTCTACCTCATTCGATTGCTCCGGCTTTGTCTCCTGGGTCATCAATCACTCCGGCTGGAATTATGGGCGGCTGGGGGCGCAGGGCCTTTGTAACGTCTGTACCCCGGTTTCCCCCGCCAATGCCCGTCCCGGTGATCTGGTATTTTTCAAGTACACCTATGACGCGCCCAACCCGGACGGCGTGACCCACTGCGGCATCTATGTGGGGAACGGAATGATGATCCACTGTGGGTCCCCGATCTCCTACGCCAACCTCAATACATCCTACTGGCAAGCTCACTTTTACTGCTACGGCAGACTTCCAGAACCATAAAAGGAGGGATTTTTATGAACCCGAAGATCAAGAAAATCAATACGGAATATGAGAAAAACGCCGCCAAGATTACCGAGCTGCAAGCGCGGCAGGAGGAATTGGCAAAGCAGCGCACTGAGCTGGAAAACCTGGACATCATCGGCCTTGTGCGGAGCATGGGCCTGGACCCCGACCAGCTTGCCGCGCTCATTCACGCCGCCCAGCCCGGTGTGCCGGTGAGAGAGGGGGACAGCAGCCATGAGAACGTCTAAGCGGCGCATCCTGTCTATGGTGCTGGCGCTGGTGCTGTGCTTCTCCGCCCTCCCTGTCACCGCCTTTGCTGGCGGCGGGCCGGAGGACGGCAGCGATAAAGTGCTGGAATACTGGAGCCAGGATTCCACGCCTCCCCAGGACACCCAGCAGACGCCCCCTGCGGAGACCACCACCCCGGCAGCGGGGGAACCGCTGTCCGTGAGCAGCGAGTTTTTCACCCGCGATCTGCTCTACAACAAGGACACCCACAAACAGTTCATCACTGTGGAGGGCCGGGACGGGAACATTTTTTACATCGTGATCGACTATGATGCCCCGGTGAACGAGGATGAGGAACAGTACCAGACGTACTTTCTGAACAAAGTGGACGAGGCAGACCTGTCCGCGCTGGTGGAGCAGGGAGAACCCGCCGCCTGCATTTGCACCGACAAATGCCACGCCGGAGCGGTCAACACCGCCTGCCCGGTTTGTTCTGTCAATATGACCGAGTGCGCCGGTAAAGAGCCGGAGCCGGAAAAGCAGGAGGAACCGGCAGGGACTGACACCGAGCCTGACCCGGAGCCGGAGAAAAAGGGCCGCGTCAATGGGATGCTGATTGTGGTGCTGGCGGTGGCCCTGGCTGGCGGCGGCGCGGCCTATTTCTTGAAGTTCAAGAAGAAAAAGCCTGATACCAGGGGCAGCGCCGATCTGGAGGACTATGATTACGGCGATGAGGACGCGTATGAGGACGGCGGCGCAGAGGATGTGGGGGACGAATGAGATACTTTACTTCCAATCCTCTGGAACGCCTGATGATGCAGGCCCCTCTGCCCCGGCAGGCACAGCGGACCAAGCCAGCGCCGCCCAAGGACCACCCCTGCCACGGCTGTAAACGCTGCGGCGAGATCTGTGTCCTGCCCTGCTACCGGGGTGTGGAGGTCATACCGCCCATCCCGGCCCCGGACCGCGCCCGGTCCCGATAGTTCATCGTATCACGCCAGACGCGATAAGACAATCTATATTTTTGAGCGGCCCCGAATTTCCGGGGCCGCTTAACATTTCAAAAGGAGTGTGATTTTATGTATCGCCTTGTGATCGCAGAAAAGCCCTCAGTTGCTATAAGCATCGCCAAGGTGCTGGGGGCTGCGGCCCGGAAGGAGGGCCACATGGAGGGCGGTGGCTGGCTGGTGAGCTGGTGCATCAGCCATCTGGCGGGGCTGGCCGAGCCTGCCGTCTACAACCCCGGCTATGACAAATGGCGGCGGGAGGACTTGCCCATCCTGCCGGAAAACTGGCGGTTCACCATTGGAAAGGACAAACGGGAGCAGTTCGACATTCTGCGGACGCTGCTTCGCCGGGAGGATGTGTCCGAGGTGGTGAACGCCTGTGACGCAGGCCGCGAGGGGGAGTTGATCTTCCGCACCGCCTACCATCTGGCGGGCTGTACCAAGCCCGTGAAACGGCTGTGGATTTCCAGTATGGAGGACAGCGCCATCCAGGAGGGCTTCGACAACCTCCATCCTGGCAGCGACTATGACGGCCTGCACCAAGCCGCCCTCTGCCGACAAAAGGCCGATTGGCTGGTGGGTATCAACGCCACGCGGCTGTTTTCGGTGCTGTATGGCCGGACGCTGAACATCGGGCGCGTTATGTCCCCCACTCTGGCCCTCATCGCCCAGCGTGAGGCGGAGATCGCCGCCTTTGAGCCGGTTCCGTTCTACACGGTGGAGCTGTCCTGCGGCGGTATGACCCTCACCGGGGAGCGGATCAGCGGCAAAGAGGACGCCGCCGCCATCGCCGCCGCCTGTGAGGGCGGCACCGCTGTCCTCCAGACGCTGGAACGCCGGGAGAAGTCCGAAAAGGCCCCGGCCCTCTATGACCTGACCACCCTTCAGAGGGACGCCAACCGCATCCTGGGCTACACCGCCCAAGAGACGCTGGACTATTTGCAAGCCCTCTATGAAAAGAAGCTGTGTACTTACCCCCGGACAGACAGCCGGTATCTGACGGACGATATGGAGGGCACCGTCCCCGCGCTGGTGTCCGCCGCCGCTGTGATCTGTGGGCTGGACGCGCCGGGGGATGTGCTGGCTTCCCAGGTGTGCAACAGCGGGAAAGTCACTGACCATCACGCCGTTGTCCCCACCGGGAGCGCCGCCGATGCGGATATTGCTGCCCTGCCCCTGGGGG
>CAMWTG010000279.1 GCA_947177115.1 uncultured Clostridia bacterium | reverse complement strand
TCCCCCTCACCCGGGGCCCGCCCCCCCGCCTCGCCGGGCGCCCCGCCGGGATTTGGCCGGCCCCCGGCGTGGAGCATCCCGCAGGGGGTCTCGGCGATGCGGGGGGTGGGGTTGCCGAAGCGGGGGTCCTTCGTGGTGCCCTTGAAGGAGAAGGTACCCAGGCAGTTGATGTCGTAAAGCTCCGCGAACTCCTGCCCGTAACCGAAGGTGCCGCTGGCGGGGATGATGGGGTTGTCCAGCTCGATGCCGGAGAGAGTCACTTTTGTGTTCACCATATGATCTCCTCCTTTTCCAGCACCGGACCGTCCTTGCAGATGCGCTTATTGCCATACTTGGTCTTGCAGCTGCACCCCATGCAGGCCCCGAAGCCGCAGCCCATGCGCTCCTCGAAGCTCAGAAGCCCAGAAGTTCCGGACGCGTTATAGACCGCTTTCAGCATGGGCAGGGGGCCGCAGGCACAGAAATAGTCGTAGTCCGCCGGGAAAGCATCGGTGACGAAGCCTTTTTTGCCGTAGCTGCCGTCTACCGTAGTAACGATGGTCTCAATGCCCAGGGCGCGGAATTTGTCTTCATAGAAGATCTCTTCCTTTTTGTTGAACCCCAGGATAGCGGTCGGGGTCTTCCCGGCCTTCAGCAGTGCCTTCGCCAGACCGTACATGGGCGGCGTGCCCACGCCTCCGCCAATGACCAGCGTTCGGGGGCCGCATTTGCCGGTGTCGAACCCGTTGCCCAGGCCGCAGAGGACGTCCAGGTCCTGGCCCGGCTCCACATCGTTCAGAGCGGCGGTACCTTTGCCCACCATTTTATAAATAATGGTAATGCCCTCGCCGTCCCAGTCGCAGACGGAGATGGGGCGGCGGAGGAAAAAGCCGTCCAGCCTGATATTGATGAACTGCCCCGGCGCGGTGATGGCGCCGGTATCGCCGGACAGGCGCATCTCCCAGACGTCCGCCGTCAATTTTCTGTTATATTCTACCCGATAAATACCCTGCGTCATATCTCCTCATCCTTCCAGACAATCGTTCCATCCACCATTGTCAGTTTACACACACCATACAGCTCCATCCCTGCGAAGGGCGTGGCCCGGCCCATGGTCAGGAACTGCTCCGGGTCCACCACAAAGGGCTTGTCCAGGTCAAAGACCGTCAGGTCCGCCGGCTGGCCCGCCTCCAGCGGCGTGCCGAACCCGAACCGCTTGGCCGCGTTGCCGTGGAGCAGCTCCACCAGCCGCTCCATGGGCAGGATGCCGGGCTTCACCAGGTGGGTATACACCGCCGCGAAGGCCGTCTCCAGCCCCACCACGCCCATGGCGCTTTTCTCCAGTCCCCTGCCCTTTTCCCCGGCGGAGTGGGGGGCGTGGTCCGTGGCGATCATGTCGATGGTGCCGTCCAGCAGGCCCTCGATCAAAGCCGCCCGGTCCTCCCTGGACCGGATGGGGGGATTCATTTTGAACCGTCCGTCCTCCTGCAGGTCCTCATCACAGAACACCAGGTAGTGGGGCCCGGTCTCGCAGGTCACGTCCACGCCCCGGGCCTTGGCCTTGCGGATCAGGTCCACGCTCTCCTTTGTGGAGATGTGGCAGACATGGTAGGCGCAGCCCGTCTCCGCCGCCAGCTCCAGGTCCCGGGCGATCTGGCCCCACTCGCTCTCGGAGCAGATGCCCCGGTGGCCGTGGGCGCGGGCGTACGCCCCATCGTGGATATAGCCGCCGCGCAGGAGGCTGTTGTCCTCGCAGTGGGCGGCGATGATCTTCCCCAGCCGTCTGGCCTCCCCCATAGCGGAGCGCATCATGTCCGCGCTCTGGACCCCGCGTCCGTCATCGGAGAACCCGGCCACCCAAGGGGCCATGGCCTCCATGTCCGCCAGGGCCTCGCCTTTTTCGCCGCAGGTGATGGACCCGTAGGGGTGGACGTGGACCGCCGCGTCCTTATCGATGATCTCCCGCTGGACGTTCAGCGTCTCCAGGCTGTCGGGCACGGGGTCCAGGTTGGGCATCGGGCACACATGGGCGTATCCGCCCCGGGCGGCGGCGAGGGTGCCGGTGCGGATAGTCTCTTTATAAGAAAATCCCGGCTCTCGAAGATGGACATGGACATCAACGAAACCGGGAAATACAATGGCATGATGAAGATCAATGATAACAGCGCCAGGAGCGGCGTTGAGCCCCCCGGCAATGGAAACAATACGGCCCTCCCCAGCGGAAATATCCGCCGGACGGAACCCGTTTCCGGTATACAGCAGTCCGTTTTTCAGCAAATAGTTCAAGGAACACGCTCCCTTCCGCCGGCTCCGGTCCGGCTGTGCTCTTTCACTTTCTAATTTTACTATTATAGCGGATAGGGAGCGCGGGTGTCAATATGAAATTTGGGGATTTCAGGGGAATCAATTTTTCGCCTGACAATCCCCTCAATCGCACAGATCCTGCCATTCCGGTGGCTGTCTGCCTCAAAAATGGATCTACGTGCGGTGATCGTGGCGGCGGATGATATCCGTCCCTACACATACTCCGCAATATCCGGTTTTCCGGGGTCCTTGACACTGTTCGATCATTTGGGTTACAATAGAGTGGAAATCGTTCAGAAAAAAACTTTTGCGGAGGACAAGCATATGTGCGCAGCGGAACATGGCCGGCAGGATCACCGGAAGACCATGATGCTGACGGAGCCCCTGCCAAGGGTGATCACCAAAATGGCGGTCCCGTCCATCGTCTCCTTTCTCATCACCTCTATTTATAATCTGGCGGACACCTTCTTCGTCAGCTCCCTGGGCACCAACGCCACGGCGGCGGTCAGCGTCAACGCCTCTCTGGACCAGATCATCATGATGGCCGGATCCATGCTGGCGGTGGGCGCGGCCAGCTATATCTCCCGCCTGCTGGGGGCGAAGAAGGAGGAGAAGGCCAGCCAGGTGTTCTCCGTGGCCTTTTTCAGCGCCGCCGCCTTCGGCGCGGTGGTCATGGTCCTGGGCTTGGCCTTCATGCGCCCCATGGTGCGCCTGCTGGGGGCCACGGACACCTGCGAGCAGTACGCGGTGGAGTACGCCTCCTATGTGCTGCTGGCGGCGCCCTTCATGGCGGCCAACTTTGTCATGAACCAGTGCCTCCGGGCGGAGGGCAGCGCCATGCTGAGCATGATCGGCATGGGCTTCGGCGGGGTGCTCAACTGCTTTTTGGACCCGTTTTTCATCTTCTATTTGAACATGGGCGTGACGGGGGCCTCTATTGCCACCGCCATCTCCAAGCTGGTCAGCTTCGCCATCCTGGTCTATCCCTATCTGACCCGCCGCAGCCTGCTGCGCCTGTCTCCCGGGCTGTTCCGGCCCGATGGGAACATGATGGGCCAGATCGTGTCGGTGGGGTCCTCCTCCCTGTTCCGCAACGGGCTGGCGGTGATATCCGCCATTGTGCTCAACCGCATTGCCGGCAGCATTTCCGACTCGGTGCTGGCGGGCATCGGCGTGTCGACCAAGGTGATGATGTTCCCCTTTGGGATCATCCTGGGCTTCGGCACCGGGTTCCAGCCGGTGGCGGGGTTCAACTG
>CAMWTG010000278.1 GCA_947177115.1 uncultured Clostridia bacterium | reverse complement strand
TGGGGACCACCCTTCTCTTCTGGGAGATCGCGGCATTGGAGGTGGCGTCATGAATCGGGGCGGAGGCGTATCCTGTGCAGTAAGCCTTGTGATGATCTTTTGCGTGCTGTGCCTGGCGGTGTTCTCTGTGCTGACCCTGGCCACGGCGGACCGGGAGAAGAACCTGACCCAGCTGACGGCCCAGAGCGCGGCGGCCTACTATGCGGCGGACCGGACGGCGGTAGAGATCGTGGCGGCCCTGCGGACGGGCGGGGACCTGCCGGGAGACGTTGCGGTCAACCGCATGACCTCCATAACGCCGGAGGGATCGGAGGAGTCCGTCTCCTTCACGGTTCCCATTGGTGAGGAGCAGGGACTGGAGGTAGAGGTGCTGCTGCGGGGCGCGGACGTGGAGATCCTGCGCTGGCAGACCGTGTATGCCGGGGACTGGGAGACCGATGACACCCTGGATCTCTGGAGCGGCGATATTTACTGATGGGAAAAGCGCTTGGAATGAAAAGGAGCATAGGAGCATGGAAAGTGTCCTGACATATTTGAAACAGGCGGTGGATGAAAACGCTTCCGACCTGTTTATCGTAGCGGGCAAGGCGGTATCCGTCAAAAAAGAGGGGGAGATCGTCCCCGTCCAGGGAGACCGTCTGCTGCCGGATGATTCGGAGGTCCTGGTGCGGGAGCTGTACGGTCTGGCCCACCGGTCCATCGACCGCTGTCTGTCGGTGGGAGACGATGATTTTTCCCTGTCCGTCACCGGCCTGGCCCGGTTCCGGATCAATACCTACCGGCAGAGGGGCTCTTTGGCGGCAGTGATCCGAGTGGTCAGCTTCGGCATCCCCAACTGGCAGGAAATGGACATCCCCGAGGAGGTCATGAAGATCGCCAATATGACCCGCGGCATGGTGCTGGTCACCGGCCCCGCCGGAGGAGGCAAGTCCACGACCCTGGCCTGCGTGGTGGACGCGGTGAACCGCAGCCGCAACGCCCACATCATCACCATTGAAGACCCCATCGAGTATCTGCACCGGAACGATAAAAGCGTGATCAGCCAGCGGGAGCTGGCTATGGATACTTCCAGCTATGTGACCGCCCTGCGGGCCAGCCTGCGGCAGGCACCGGATGTGATCCTTCTGGGCGAGATGCGGGACCTGGAGACCATCCAGACCGCCATGACGGCGGCGGAGACCGGCCACCTGGTTATCTCCACCCTGCACACCGTGGGCGCGGTGAACACCATGGACCGGATCATTGACGTCTTCCCTCCCGCCCAGCAGCAGCAGGTCCGCATCCAGCTGGCCCAGGTGCTCAAGACGGTCATCAGCCAGCAGCTGCTGCCCGCCACCAACGGCGCGCTGGTGCCGGCCTTTGAGATCATGCACCTGAACAACGCCGTGCGCAGCATGGTGCGGGACAGCCGCATCCATCAGATCGATTCTGTGATCCAGACCTCCGCGGCGGAAGGGATGATCAGTATGGACGAATCCATCCTGCGCCTGTTCAAGGCCGGGCGCATCACGGCGGAAACCGCCATCCACTGCGCCATGAATCCCGATCAGCTGCAAAAGAAGATCGGCAGATAGGCGCTGTGCGGATCAGGACCACGTCAGAGCAAGCCGTGGTCCTGATTTCCGCCCCCTCCCTCCCCCGCCTGCGAAGGGGCCGGCATCCTCTGCAACTTTTTTACATTTTTAGAGAAAAACGTATTGACAAATAAGCCGTCTCGTGTTATTATCTTTAAGCTGACGATTTGCTGCGGCGAGAATGAGAGCGTCCATGCGCGGGTGTAGCACAATGGCCAGGGCACCAGCCTTCCAAGCTGGGGATGCGAGTTCGATTCTCGTCACCCGCTCCAAACATGCGCCAGTAGCTCAGTTGGATAGAGCAGCTGCCTTCTAAGCAGCAGGCCAGGGGTTCGAATCCCTTCTGGCGTGCCATTTTCCAAGATCGATACCGTGTATCTGGTGGGTGTAGCTCAGTTGGTTAGAGCACCGGATTGTGGTTCCGGGTGTCGAGGGTTCGAGTCCCTTTACCCACCCCAGATGAAGCAAGGGATTGGGAGATGATCCCAATCCCTTGTTTTTCCACCATGAGGCAGCGCGCAGACAAAACATTGGGGTGTCGCCAAGTGGTAAGGCACGGGACTTTGACTCCCGCATCCGCTGGTTCGAGTCCAGCCATCCCAGCCATTCGACTCGTTAGCTCAGTCGGCAGAGCAACTGCCTTTTAAGCAGTGGGTCCGGGGTTCGAATCCCCGACGAGTCACCAGTGAAAACCCTTGGGCCGCAACGGCCTGAGGGTTTTTCTGTTGCCATTTTGTGCAGCGCGTCCACAGATGCCGGAAGCGGCCTGATGTTTCAAAGCGGAAACCGGGCTTGCGGTCAACGATTATATCAAAATAGCAAGGACTGAGCGGGCAAAGTTCCTGCTGTCTACCACCTCGCTGAGCATATCCGAGATCGCCAAGCAGCCCCGCTTCTGCTCCCGCAGCCACTTTGGGCAAGTCTTTTGCAAAATTGCCGGATGTACTCCCGCAGAGTTCCGGGAAAAGGCTGAGACGGCGTGACGCTGCTGTCACGCCGCCTCTGGAGGGAAACGGTCAATAGGCAAGGATCCTCGCGGAATTCTCATAAGTGAGCTTCTGGACCGCGTCCTTCTTTATCTCTTTACATCGTACTCAAAATTCCTGATCGTGCAGATGCCTGAGTATAAACGCAATGGAATCATCCGGCAGCTTAGCCCCCTCCGGCGCGTTCCGCCCCACAGGAGCAAAAGCGTGGAAACAGCCGTCATACCGGGCGTATTCCACTGGAACAAGGGCTTTCTGAGCCTTTTCAATAAGCACCTCCGCATCCGCGGCCAGCGTCTCCCCACGATCCCATGCCACATACAGCGGGCAGCAGTTCTTGAAATCAGCAAAGTAGGGGGAGCAATAGGACTCTTCCGCAGTTCCAGGTCGGGACAGTAGCAGTTCGCCAGATTGACCAGTCCCTCTGCGGTGACCGTGATGTTGTCTCAGCCGTAGTGGTCATGGCTGAGGGTCCCGCTGAAGTCGATCACCGGAGAATAGGCCACCACGCCCATCGGCATACGTATGCCCTCGTCCCGCAGACGGAGAGCTGCGGCAATGCTCAGCAGTGCGCCGCCGCTTTCGCCGACCAGATAAATGGGCCGCTGACATCCGGGCGCTCTGTTCACAGCGGTGAACTTCGCTCTCCACGATCAGCATATTTGGCATAGGTCCCCTCCTTTTGCTGACATGATACCATAGAATAAAAGGCAGTTGTGAGGAATCTGTGAGGAAATCGAAGAAATTTGAAAAAATGTTGTTCCGTCATACTTTTATCATAACTGTGTGGTAAAATCGCAGCGAAGGAGGGGGTATCATGTGGATCATCTTTGCGTTTGGCTCCGCTCTGTTTGCGGGCCTGACATCGATTCTGGCAAAATGCGGGATCAGGCAAACCGATTCCACTGTGGCAACGGCCATCCGCACGGTCATTGTCCTGGCCTTTTCGTGGATCATGGCCGCCATAACCGACGCCTGGCCTACTGGCAGTATCGGAG
>CAMWTG010000277.1 GCA_947177115.1 uncultured Clostridia bacterium | reverse complement strand
GATACGACTTTCGTCTTTTTTCTTCCATATATCCTATTTTACCACTGCTTTATCCACTTGTGAGTACAGGTTCTAAATTCAGAATATTTATTCCTATCATTGTGTATCGCCCGCGCGATGTTCATAGTTTATTAACAGAATGTTCACTCGTCCAAATACCCTGCCATGGGGCCACAAAGGGATTGCATTTCCCCTGAAAACCGTATATAATAAAAAATGCGGGTAAATTGCCCAAATTCAAATAACAAAGGAACACCATGACATTTCAAGAACTAAAACTACTGCCGCAGCTCCTGGATGCGGTCGCTGAGATGGGCTATACGCAGCCCTCTCCTATCCAGGCCCAGGCTATTCCGCCGGTCCTCAAGGGCCGGGATCTTATCGGCTGCGCCCAGACCGGCACCGGCAAGACAGCCGCTTTCGCCATCCCCATTCTGCAGCGGCTCCATGGCCGCGTTTCCAAACAACACACCCCGATCCGTGCTCTGGTGCTGACCCCCACAAGGGAGCTTGCCCTGCAGATCAAAGACAGCTTTGACCAGTACGGCAAGTATCTGGAGCTGCGCCATACTGTTATTTTTGGCGGCGTGGGCCAGGCGCCCCAGGTGGAGGCCCTGCAAAAAGGGGTCGATATTCTGGTAGCCACGCCCGGACGGCTGAACGATCTCTGCAATCAGGGCCATATCGATCTCGGCGGCATCGAAGCCTTCGTTTTGGATGAGGCAGACCGGATGCTGGACATGGGCTTTATCCATGATGTGCGGAAGGTGATCGCCCGGCTGCCGGAGAAGCGGCAGACCCTGCTGTTCTCCGCTACTATGCCGCAGGAGATCGCCGAACTCTCTCAGAAGATCCTCCGCAATCCGGTCCGGGTGGAGGTCACACCCCAATCCTCTACGGTGGACGCCATTGAGCAGCGGCTTTATAAGGTGGATAAGGGAAACAAAAAGCACTTGCTCCGGCACGTTCTGGAGGACCAGACCCTGGACAGCGTTCTGGTATTTACCAACACCAAGCACGGCGCGGACCGCGTTGTCAGGGAGCTGGGCCGTGCGGGCATTCCTGCTATGGCCATCCATGGCAACAAAGGTCAGACCGCCCGTATCCGGGCCCTGGACAGCTTCAAGAGTGGGGCCATCCGGGTGCTGGTGGCCACCGATATTGCGGCCCGAGGCATCGATGTCAGCGAACTGGCGGCGGTGGTGAACTATGAACTGCCCAATGTGCCGGAGACTTATGTCCACCGTATCGGCCGTACGGGCCGTGCGGGCAGGGGAGGAGTGGCTGTCAGCTTCTGCAACGTGGACGAGCTGGCTTATTTGAAAGACATTGAGAAGCTGATCAAAAAGAGGGTCCCGGAGGTGGAAGAACACCCCTGGCCCATGGAGATTTTCGAGCTGACGCCGAAGAAGCAGCGAGAACCCCGCCCACCCCGGGCTCAGCGGCAGCAGGCTGCCCCCAAGCCGTCTGCCCCGGCGCTTTCCGGTCCGGAGGCCGTCAAGCCGCCCCGCCCGGTCCCGCCGCCTGGGCCTGGATTGAAAACGCCCCGGCCTCTTCCCGATCCGGTCCGGCCTGCGCCCAGGACTGCGAAGTCAGTCAAAGGGGCGCGGCCTGCGCCCAGAGATGAGGAGCCGGTGATCATCAAGATCGAGCACCCTAAGGCCACCTATCCGCCTGTGCCGCCTAAGCCCATATTGCGGAAAATCACTTCAGACCCGCCCCGGATGGGCCGTTTGGCGGCCTTTGCCGATGGGCGCGGAGGCGGACGGAACAGAAGAAGGGGCAATGCCGTTAAAAAATCCGGAAAGGAGTCATGATTATGGAACGTATCGCCAGCTTTCAGGTGGATCACAACAAGCTGATCCCCGGTATGTATCTCTCCCGCCGGGACGGGGAGGTGGTCACCTTTGACCTCCGCTTCAAAAAGCCCAATACCGGCGATCTGCTGACCAACGCGGAGATGCACTCCGTGGAGCACATCATCGCCACGTTCCTGCGCAACGGCAGGGCGAAGGACGCGGTAATCTACTTCGGCCCTATGGGTTGTCAGACGGGTTTCTATTTTCTCTTTGACAGCCGCAGGCTCAGTGAGGCAGATGCGGTGGAACTGCTGAAGGAGACCTTTGCCGCCGGTGCGGCCTTTGAGGGCGAGATGCCCGGCAAGAGCGCCGTTGAGTGCGGGAATTATATCAACCTGGAGGTCTCCTTGGCAGCGGCCCAGTGCGCTTATTACAGCGGGATCATCCGGGACTGGACGGCGGAGAAGCTGGCCTACTGAAAAAATCGGTAAATTTCCGGAAAAATCGGGAAAAAGTATTTGACAATCCGGCATTCATCCACTATAATACTAGTCGTGTCTTTGCGAGGTGTGCTATGCTTTTGAATGTACAGAGGATCATCAACGCCCCCGGAGAGCGGATTGGGTTTCAGTTTGATTTGGACCTGTCCGATGTGGACTTCGGCGGCCTGTATCCCGCGCAGGAACCGGTGGTGGTAACCGGCGAGGTGCGGAATATTGCGGGGATGCTGCTTTTGTCCTTCACAGCCGGCACAACCCTCAAGTCTGTCTGCGACAGGTGCCTGAAAGCTTTCGATGATCCGCGCTCTGTCCGTTGCGAGTATGCGCTGGCGGAAGAGGTGGAGAACGGAGACAATGATGACATTGTTGTTCTGGAGGATGGATGCGTTGATGTGGGCGATCTGGCCCGTACGGCGTTCATTCTGGAGATGGACACAAAGACCCTTTGTTCGGAGGACTGCAAGGGCATTTGCCCCGGCTGCGGCGTTGATCTCAACCAAGGGAGCTGCACTTGTAAAAAGCAGGTGGACCCCCGATTGGCGGTGCTGGCCCAGCTTCTGGAGAAGGACAAATAATTGGTAAATAAAAATTCAGATATACAGGAGGTGTCATCATGGCAGTCCCTAAGGGTAAAGTATCCAAGGCGAGACGCGATAAGCGCCGCTCTTCCGTATGGAAGCTGAAGGTTCCCGGTCTCACTCCTTGTCCCAAGTGCGGCGCGATGCGCCTGCCCCACAGAATGTGCCCCGAGTGCGGTACCTACAATGGCCGTCAGGTCAAGAGCGCCGCTGTGGAGGACTAATATGCGCAAGAAAAGCGGAGACGGCAGTCTCCGCTTTTTTTATGTCTGATTACTTGACAATGTCATGTAACTGTGGTATCCTGCCAACATGACAACGTCATGTGAAAGGAGCGAAGGAAATGACAGGGGAAAAGCAGCGTCTGACCAATACCGAGTGGGAGGTCTGCGAGTGCCTGTGGGAGCAGGCCCCCATGACCATGACCCAGATCGCCAGCCGCCTGACCGAGCGCACCGGCTGGACCCGCAGCACGGGGGAAACGCTGGTGCGGCGGATGGCGGACAAGGGCCTGCTGCGCTGGGAGCAGGGGAAGAAGGCCAAGTTTTATTACCCAACAGTAGCCCGGGAGGACGCTGTGGCGCAGGAGACAAAGGGCTTTTTGCGGAAGGTCTTCGGCGGCAGTGTGGGACTGCTGGTGAACACCATGGCGGAGCGGGAGGAGCTGAGCCGGGAGGAGATCGACCAGCTCTACGAGACCCTGCGGAAA
>CAMWTG010000276.1 GCA_947177115.1 uncultured Clostridia bacterium | reverse complement strand
TTATAATGAATCAAAGAGAGGAGAACGATGCTATGAAGATGCTGAAGATCAATGATAATCTGCCGGAGGTTTCCGCGATTGGATTAGGATGCATGAGACTGGCAGGACTGCAGGAGAAAAAAGCGGTGGAGAAGACCGTCTCCGCTGCCGCGCCCCAGCAGGCGGAAAAGCGTCCTGAACGCGTTGAGAAAAAGAAGGCGGGCCGTCCCCGCAATGACCGCCGGGACCGGCCGCAGAAGACCGCCGGGGGAACCGGCGAACCTGCGCCCGCAGCGGTGCAGAGCGTGGATCTGGGCGAGCCCGTCAATGATGAAAAGGCCCGGCAGATCACCGCTTTCCTGACGGGACTGCTGGAGCACATGGAGAGCAGCGCCCAGGTGAAGGTCTACATGGACAGCGAAGGGCGGTACAAGGTCATCCTGGAGGGAGAGAAGCTGGGAGCCCTGATCGGCCGCCGGGGTGAGACTCTGGACGCCATCCAGCAGCTTACCAACTACTCCGTCAACAAGGGCGGAGACAAAAGGGTCCGCATCCATGTGGACGCGGAGAATTACCGGCTCAAACGGGAGCAGAGCCTCCAGCACCTGGCCCACAAGGTGGCGGGGAAGGTGCTCAAATATAGGCGGAACGTTACTCTGGAGCCCATGAATGCCTATGAGCGGCATGTGATCCACACTGCGCTTCAGGATGTGGATGGGGTTACCACCTATTCCATGGGGACCGATCCCAACCGGCGGGTCATCGTGGCCTACGACCGGTCGGCTGCGCGGTGAGCGGTTGGTATTCATACCCTTGCTTGAAGAATAGGATTGCGCTTGCGCTTGACTGATTTTGTTGAAAGCGCTTGCCATGCTGAAATACCGGAAGGGCGCGGAACTTTGTTCCGCGCCCTGGTTTTTTCCAAGAATATAGTCGACACACTTGAGAATCGGTAAAAAGGAGGCGGAGGAAAATGCGGTGTGGCAAGGCGGAGGACGCAGGCGGGCTGACGCCCGCCAAGGACGACAACGCAGTCCACTCCACATTTTAATCGCCGAACTTTACCGATTTTCGAGTGTGTCGACTATATAGGCAAAAGGAGGAAAATGACCGTCCGGACGGCGTTCAACGCCTATGAATGCAGCTTCTAAGGTTTGCAGGTGCCGCAAGGCTCGTAGCCCTGGGCAATCAGGTCCTCCCGGGAGGCGGCGCTCTCCTGGCGGTTTTCCTCCTTCATGCCGGATGCGCCGGAACAGGTAGGCAGGTGGAATTTTTTGGAATTCGTATTAAGGATGTAAGCAGCCTCTTCCCCTCCTGCGGCGGGCCGTTCCTCGCCTTCCAGCCAGCTCTCGCCGGTGGCGTAGTCGATCTCGACTCCGGGCTGGACGTTGTAGACGTAGACGTTGAAGCTGACGCCATCTCCGTTGTCCTCTACGCTCTTGGCCTCCATCGTTACGCCGCTGGCGACCAGGTCGTCCCCGCTATAGATGGGAGTTACGCGATAAAGGACGTGGTTCTCCGTTTCCTTGACATAGTCCGCAACTAGGTTTTCAAAGGGGAGCATCCCTTCCACGTTCAGGTAGCGGGTGCCGGTGATGAGATTTTGCTTATTGGCGTTCTCGCCGGAGAGCTGGTAGCCGATGAGATGGCAGCGGTTATAGAGATATTTGCCGTCCACGCAGTCGTATTTCACTGTCTGCCAGCCGGTGGGCTTTACCTGGCCGATGGAGCCCCGTTCCTCGGTAGGCATCAGGTCCGTGCCCACGCAGGCGCTGGCTTCGCCGCAGCGACCCAGGCTGTCCAGGGGGCTGTAGACCTCATAGGAGTTGGCGGTCATTTCACCGGGAAGGAAGGTGGGCTCGTTGTCATTGAGGGCTATGTAGGGCTCGCCGGAGTAGGGCGGGATGCTGTCCAGGGAGACGGGGGCGGCCGTCCGGCTGGGCTGCGCCTGACATCCCGCCAGCAGCAGGCACCAAATCAAAAGCAGCAGCGCGGCGCCGCGTTTTTTGGATATCATCTTATGTAAACCTCCTTTGTGATCCGTTCATGGCTGGAGCCGGGGAATTCCATTTGCCGGGCCAGGGTCCAGCCTGTTAAAGGCAGGGGGAAATACAGGTCGGCGGGATAGCGGCGGTTCCAGCGGTAGAGAATAATGGTTTCCGCTCTGTCCAGCCAGGGGGCGGGGTCCCGGTCCTCGAAAAAGCAGAATTCCCCCGCCGCCGCCCGTTCCGGAAAGTCATCCGCCGGACGGAGGTTTTCCGGGGAACAGGCGAATTGTCCGAGAGAATAGGGGCTCAGCCAGATGGGCCGGTCCCCGACCTCAGACAGAAGGTCCTGGCGGAGGAGGCGGTCCTGGCTCTGGCGGCGGTGGTTGTACAGCATCCCGCCCCGGTCATCGATGCAGGAGATGAGGATCATGGCGTGTACCTCCCGGGCTGGTTTGTTCTGGAAAAGGATAGCATATTGGAGGGCGTCCGTTGATCTGCGCACGTCCGGGTAGTGAACGGGTTCTGAAAGCGCATATTACGCCCCTATCTCCCGCGCCCTGTCGTAGTACGCCAGATCGCACATGGTCATGTAGGGGGTCAGCCAGATGTGCAGCAGTCCGAAGGTCATGTTCGCCAGGATCAGCCACCCGATGAAGCTGAGGTCCAGCACAAACAGGTCCCACTTCATCCCGTTGGTCTGCCGACAGGACCGCCGGATGGCCTCGCTTGCGGAGATGGAATCATCGGTGAGGATATTATAGTAAGCAAACCGGTACCGGTACATGGCGATGATCCCCGGGATCCCCAGCAGCAGTGACCAGAGAAAGATCTTGACGCTCATTTGAATGCCGCACCAGATCAGCTTGCCGGCTGCGCCCAGCCCATCGGCCAGGGAAGAATAAGGCATCTCCCTCCCTTTCCTGATCCCCATGCAGTAGATGTAAAACCCACCGTTGAGCACCAGCATTACCAGCGTTACCATGGTGGAAAAGAAAAAGCTTACAGCGGTATCCTCGGGGACCGCGGCCAGCAGCTGTCCCATTGCCGCCTCGTCCCCGCTGAGCACGATACGCAAGTATTCCATCTGCAGCTCATAACTATAGAACAGGGACCCTCCCTGTACTAGGTCCACTACCCGGTCCAGCGCATATCCGATCGCGATTACCAGCAGCGCCACGGTATAGGGGCTCACCCTGGCCGTGCGCAGGATCCCTTTGGCCTCATATTTGATTTCCGACCGATTTATCATAAAACGGCACCTCCGAAAACAAAATATCCGATATTTTGAGATTTCTGCCCCATCATACCATGTTTCCCCGGGAAATGCAAGCAATAGGAAATTCCGCTATTATGTGACAAAATTAACAAAGGAACTTCAAATTTCCGACTCAAGCCCGCAAAAAAATAATAAAAACAGCAAAATATTTCTGGACACCGGCAGTGAATGGGAGTATGATAGCATTGTAGAATTTCGGGTCATTTCCGGCCCGTCAGGGAAAACAGCAAGAAAAGAGAATGAGGTGAAGATATGGCACAAGCCTTTTTTGGCGGCATCCACCCCAATGACCACAAGGCCGCCACCAACAAAAAGCCCATTGAGACCCTCCCGCCTCCCGCCCGGGTGGTGATCCCCATGTCCC
>CAMWTG010000275.1 GCA_947177115.1 uncultured Clostridia bacterium | reverse complement strand
CATGCCTAGTCTCGTGGGCTCGGTGATGTGTTTAAGAGACAGGTAACTGCCCGGACCGGGAGGGCGGGCCGGTCGATTCCTGCCTGGCCGTCCGGTTTCCCGGTCCGGGCAGTTACACCGGCGAGGACTGCGCGGAATTCCACTGCCACGGCTCCCCGGTGGTGCTGCGGGAGGCGCTGGAGGCCCTTTTTGCCGCCGGGGCGCGGCAGGCGGGCCGGGGGGAGTTCACCAAGCGGGCCTTCCTTAACGGGCACATGGACCTGACCCAGGCGGAGGCGGTGATCGACCTGATCGAATCCGAGACCGCCCAGGCCGCCCGCAATGCCGTGGAACAGCTGGGCGGAGCATTGCGGAAGAGGATCGAGCCGGTGTATGACGCCCTGCTCGATATTGCCAGCCGGTTTTACGCCGTGGTGGACTACCCCGATGAGGACATCGGGGACCTGAGCCGGGAGGAGACGCTGGATACGCTGGCCGGGGCGGAGCGGGTCCTGGACGGCCTGCTGGCCACTGCCGGACGGGGACGGGTGCTGCGGCAGGGGGTAGCCACCGCTATTTTGGGCCGGCCTAATGTGGGGAAAAGCTCCCTGCTTAACGCCCTGGTGGGATATGACCGGGCTATCGTTACGGATGTGGCGGGTACTACGCGGGATACGGTGGAGGAAAAGGCCGCTGTAGGCGGCGTGCTGCTGCGGCTTATAGACACTGCGGGCATCCGGGAGACCGGGGACGCGGTGGAGCGGCTGGGCGTGGAGCGCGCCCGGCAGGCGGCGGAGGCGGCGGAACTGGCTTTGCTGGTGCTGGACGGCTCCCAGCCTTTGACGGAGGAGGACCGGGCGGCGGAGGAGGCCGCAAGGCTGGCGCCCCATGTGATCGTCCTCCGGAACAAGTGCGATCTGCCGCAGATGCCGGATCCAGCGGTTCCGGATGGATTTGAGGCGGTTTTGGACGTCTCCGCCAAAGACGGGACAGGGCTGGATAAACTGGAGAACGCGGTCGCGGCCCTGTTCCCGGAGGGAGCGGCGCCCTCCGGCGAGATCCTTACCAACGTCCGGCAGACGGAGGCAGTGCAGCGGGCCCTGGAGGCGATCCGTGGGGCAAGAGCCGCCCTGGAAAGCGGGCTGACCCCGGACGCAGTGCTGTCGGATGCCGAGCGGGCCATGAACGCCCTGGGCGAGGTCACCGGGAAAACGCTGCGGGAGGATCTGACCGCCAGGATCTTTGAGCGGTTCTGCGTGGGGAAATAATGAGGAAGGGGCCCGATGCACCATCGGGCTCCTTCCTCATATTTTGTGTTTCCGAACGGTCAGAGCAGCCGCATCTGGTCTCCGTCCTCATCCCTGACCAGCGCGCCCGCTGCTGGGATGGCACGGCAGCGGTAACGGGCCGGATTGGTAATGGAGCTCTCCTCCAGGGGCACAGCCCGCTCCAGATGATACTTGGGCTTGAGGTTCATCACCTGGACTCCCTGGGTGGTGCGGGTGGATTTAGGGGCGAGCAGGGAAGTGTTGAAGATCAGCGCCCTGGGCTCGGTGGAGTACAGGGCCAGCTCCCGGTCCTCCTTCAGATGCAGCATAGCCGCCAGGGGGCTTTTGCCGCTGTAGGCTCCCGTCAGTTTCCGGCGGTTGGAGGTGGTGGCGTAAGCGGAGAGGTCCACCCTCGCCGCCTTGCCGTTTTCAAAGAAGAACAGCAGCGCCCCGGTATAATCCCCCGGCAGGATCATGCTCACCACCGCCTCGTCCTGGTCCATACCCAGCCTGCTGGGCAGGTAGTCGCCCAGAACGCTGGCCTTGCTGTCGTCAAAATCGGAGAGACGGCATTTATACACCTGCTGGCGGTTGGTAAAGAACATGACCTCCGCGCGGTTGGTGGCCTCTGCGCTCTGGCGCAGGCCATCCTCTTCCTTGAATTTCTGGGTGTCCGCCATACGCAGGGATTGAGGCGTGATTTTCTTAAAATACCCGTGCTGGGAGAGGAACACGGTCACCGGGTAATCGGGGATTTCCTCCTCCTCGCTGTAGCTGGCGATCTCATGCTCGTATACGATGGAAGTCAGGCGGGGCTGTCCATATTTTTTCTTTACATCGGTCAGCTCCTGGATAATGACCTTTTTGATCCGGCCGGGGTCGCCCACCAGATCCTCCAGATCATCGATCTCGTCCCGCAGGGCCTCCGTCTCCTGGACCCGCTTGAGGATATACTCCTTGTTGATGTTCCGCAGGCGGATCTCCGCCACATACTCCGCCTGGACCTGATCGATGCCGAAGCCGATCATCAGGTTTGGCACCACATCGGCCTCGCCTTCCGTCTCCCGGATAATTTTGATCGCCTTGTCAATGTCCAGCAGGATGCGCTTGAGGCCCTGGAGCAGATGGAGCTTGTCTTTTTTCTTATTGAGGGTGAAATACACCCGCCGCCGGACGCACCCGGTGCGCCATGCGCACCATTCCTCCAGCAGCTCCCGCACGCCCAGGACCTTGGGCGTCCCGGCGATAAGGACGTTGAAGTTGCAGGAGATTGAATCCTGCAAGGTGGTGGACTTGTAGAGCTTGGCCATCAGCTTCTCCGGGTCCACTCCCCGCTTGAGGTCAATGGCCAGCTTCAATCCGGAAAGGTCCGTTTCGTCCCGCATATCGGAGACTTCTTTCAGCTTTCCGGTTTTGATCAGCTCCGCCACTTTGTCAATGATGGCCTCGGTGGTGGTGGTGTACGGGATCTCATAAATTTCGATAACGTTCTCGCTCTTCACATACCGGTATTTGCCCCGGAGCTTGATGGAGCCTCTTCCAGTGCGGTAGACCTCCTCCATGGCGGCTTGATCGTAAATGACCTCGCCCCCGGTGGGGAAATCGGGACCCAGAAGGATGGAGGACAGGTCGCAGTCCGGATTTTTCAGATAGGCGACCGAAGCATCGCAGACCTCCGCCAGATTGAAGCCGCACAGCTGGGACGCCATGCCCACGGCGATGCCCTGGTTGGCGGAGACCAGGATATTGGGGTAGGTGGTGGGCAGGAGGCTGGGCTCCTTCATGGTGTTGTCGTAGTTGTCCACGAAGTCCACCGCGTCCTGATCCAGGTCCCGGAAGATCTCCTGACAGATGGGGGCCAATTTTGCCTCGGTGTACCGGCTGGCGGCCCAGGCCATGTCCCTGGAGAACACTTTACCGAAGTTGCCCTTGGAGTCCACAAAGGGGTGGAGCAGGGCTCCATAGCCCTTGGAGAGGCGGACCATGGTATCATAGATGGCTGCATCGCCGTGGGGATTGAGCCGCATGGTCTGGCCCACGATGTTGGCGGACTTTGTCCGGGCCTTGGTGAGCAGGCCCATCTGATACATGGTGTATAATAATTTCCGGTGGGAGGGCTTGAAGCCATCGATCTCCGGGATGGCCCGGGAGAGGATCACGCTCATGGCATAGGGCATAAAATTGGTTTCCAGGGTGTCGGTGATGGCTTGCTCCATCACCTCCGCCCGGAGGCCCATTACATTGGGGTTATTGATCCTTGGCTTGTTCTCATCGGGGTTCTTCTTCTTTGGCATAGTTGTTAGTCCTTTTCTTCTGCCGCCGCTGGGCGGCGGCGCCAGCTCAAATCTTATTTCAGATTCGCCCCTCGCCGGGGCGGGGCCTTCTTTTCGCCCACGCGAAAAGAA
>CAMWTG010000274.1 GCA_947177115.1 uncultured Clostridia bacterium | reverse complement strand
TATCCCTACGTTTGGGGCGGCAGTTCCCCCTCTACCTCCTTTGATTGCTCCGGCTTTGTAAGCTGGGTCGTCAATCACAGCGGCTGGAGCGTGGGGCGGCTGGGAGCGCAGGGGCTTTATAACATCTGTACGCCCGTGTCCGCGGCGAATGTCCAGCCCGGTGATCTGGTGTTTTTCTGGCACACCTATGACGCGCCGAATCCCAACGGCGTGACCCATGTGGGCATCTATGTAGGCAACGGGCAGATGATTCACTGCGGCGACCCTATTTCCTACGCAAATATCAATACAAGCTACTGGACACAGCATTTTTATTCTTTTGGGCGTATGCCAGCGCAATAACAAAAAAGTTATCAGGAGGCGATAGGAAACATTGTCTGAGAAAAAACAGCTTACATTAGGTTCCTTGTTTGACGGCATAGGGGGATTTCCCTATGCCGCCTCTTTTTATGGAATCCGCCCCCTGTGGGCCAGCGAGATCGTCCCGGAGTGCGTAGCCGTTACCAAGCGGCACTTCCCGGACATGGCTCACCTGGGGGACATTACCCGGCTTCATGGCGGCATGATCCCGCCCGTGGATATTCTCACCTTTGGAAGTCCCTGCCAGGGATTAAGTCTGGCTGGCCGCCGTTTGGGGCTGGCCGATGAGCGCAGCGGCCTCTTTATGGAGGCCATCAGAATTATTCGTGAAATGCAGGAGGCGACACATGGAAAATACCCACAATTCGCAATCTTTGAGAACGTCCCCGGCGCTCTGTCGTCCAATGGACGGCGTGACTATCAAGCCGTGCTTGAGGCGTTCACAGGCGCCAAAGTTCCAATGCCTGAATCTGGACGATGGGCCAACGCCGGAATGGCGCGAGGGCGAGGCGTTGATCTCGCTTGGATCATATACGATGCCCAGCACTTTGGGACTGCCCAGCGGCGGCGGCGCCTGTTTCTTGTCGCAGATTTTAGAGGAAAACGCGCCGGAGAAATACTCTTTGTCCCCAAAAGCCTGCGCGGGTATTTTGAGGCGGGCGGAACGCCGCGGCAAGGAATTACCGCCTTTACTGAAAGCGGCGCTGGAGCAGCAGGCGCGGTCATAGAAATTCTCAACGATCAGGGCGGCGATTCCATGACCGTGGAGCGCGGGGGGCTTTCCCCTACCCTCCGCAGCCAGACCCACGGCAATCTGCCCATTGTGGCGGCTGGCTTTGACCTTCAGCAGATCACCAGCAAAACCAACCGTTCCTCGCTGAAACCTGTCCAGCCCACCCTCTGCGGCACGGGCAGTCCCCATGTAATCATCCGGCCTGTGTGCATGGCCACCGGGCAGGCCAACGCCGCCATTTTGGACGATCAGTCGCCTACCCTGACCGCCGCCCATGAGCGGCCCCTTCTGATCCATCCCCAGCTTGCGGGAACGCTGTGCGCATCCGGCGCTGGCCTTTCCAGACCGGCGGGCATGGGGAGCGAACTGGATTTCTGTATTGTCAGCGCGGGCTTCAAGCACAAGGCCAGCGCCGCGGCGGGAAGCATCGGCTACCAGGAGGAAACCGCCCCAACACTGGTTGCCGGACAGGTGAGCAGCGTGATAAAAGCCTATGTGATCGGCGCTTACTACTCCGGGGGAATGCTGTCGGATAACCCGCACAGCGGCATCTATGAGGCGGAAACCTCCCGGACGCTGGATTTGAACGGGGGCAACCCCTGTTGTCAGCAGGGCGGGACGGTCATTGTCGAGATTCCCGGCGGCGAGGCGATTATGGAGGTCGCCGCCGTTGACTGCCGCAACCACCGGGAAAACCCTGAGATCAGCGGTACGCTGCAAGCCAAGAGCAAATCAGGCGGCTATTCGCTGAACTATCAAAACCCCATCCGCATTGGCTGCCATGTGCGCCGCCTGACCCCCACCGAGGCCGAGAGGTTGATGGGGTTCCCGGATTTTTGGACGGCATACGGCTGTGACGGCAAGGAAATCAGCGACAGTAAACGCTATTCCATGCTCGGCAACAGCATCGCCGTCCCCTGTGTTGCCTATATCATGCAGGGTATTACCGATGTGCTGAAAAAAGGCGGTGCGCTGTGAGAGTGGCCCTTTGTGATGTGGACGGCCATCGGTGGCCCAACCTGTGCCTGATGAAACTCTCAGCCTACCATAAGACGCGGGGAGATATTGTGGAGTGGTGGACGCCGGAGGGCCGCTATGATCTCGTTTACAAAAGCCGGGTCTTTACGGATTTATACTCCAAGGACACCATCATCGTGGACAATGCCGATCAGGTGATTTGCGGCGGAACCGGCTACGGCCTGGATAACCGCCTCCCGGACGTGGTGGAACACACTTATCCCGATTACAGCATCTATCCAGAGTTTCAGTCCACCGCCTACGGCTTTCTGAGCCGGGGATGCCCAAGAGCGTGCGGCTTCTGCATCGTGAGTAAGAAGGAGGGGCGCAGGTCTGTGGCTGTGGCCGACCTTGCGGAGTTCTGGAACGGGCAGAAGGAAATCAAACTGCTGGACGCCAACCTTCTGGCCTGCCCCGACCACGAGCGGCTTCTGCGCCAGCTTGCGGAAAGCCATGCGTGGGTGGACTTCACCCAAGGCTTGGATGTGCGCCTGATTACCCCGGACAACACCGCGCTTTTGAACCAGGTCAAGACAAAGGCGGTTCACTTTGCCTGGGATGACCCCAATGACGATTTAATACCCTACTTTCGGCGCTTTCTGGAGCTGACCAATATCAAAAGTGACCGAAAACGCCGTGTCTATGTGCTGACCAACTACGGCAGCACTCACGAACAGGACTTGTACCGGGTAGAAACTTTGCGGGGCATGGGCTATGACCCTTATGTGATGGTTTATGACCGGCCCACCGCTCCAAAGATTACCCGTCAGCTCCAACGATGGGTAAACAATAAGCGGATTTTCTACACGGTAGACAAGTTTGAAAATTATAACCCCAGAGGGAGGAAATCATCGTGACCAAAATCGAAAAACTCAAAATCGAGTTGGAACGGGCCAAGAAAAAGTCCAGCGAGTGGCAGGCCAGAGTGCGGGATATTGAGAAGCAGATCACCGACTGTGAGAACACGGAGATTTTGCAGACCGTCCGCGGTATCGCCGCTTCCCCGGAGGAACTTCGCGGGCTTTTGGATATGCTGCGGGCATCGAAAGCGCCGCCCCAGGCAGGTCCCGATAACAACAATAACTGACAGGAGGTATTGAACAACATGAAAGCAAAAGCACCCAAACGGCCCATTCTTCCGCTGCTGCTGTGCATAGCCCTGTGTCTGGGGCTGTCCCTGCTGCTGTCTGGCAGGGCCTTTGCCTTTGACGGTTCCGATGAAGTTTCTGCTTCTGGCGTTACCGTGGAGATCGCGCCGCCCACTGGCTATGCCGCCAAGAGCGCCGAGGTGGGGTTTACCATCACAGACACCGCCGGGAACGGCTTCGCTTCCGCAAAGGTCAAGCTGGGGCTGGACGGCGAGTGGCAGGACGTGACAAATACACTGGAACAGTGGGAAAGCCGCTATACCGGGCGTGTGACGATCACCGACAACTGCGCCGTCACTGTGAAAGTGACCGGGCATGATGGGAAGGTCTACGAAAAGATGTGCTACATCAACTGCTTTGAGCATGGGACGCAGATCTTCCTGCCCAACGGAACGCAGGATAACTCCGGGCAGACTTCCTCCAACACGCCCGCTG
>CAMWTG010000273.1 GCA_947177115.1 uncultured Clostridia bacterium | reverse complement strand
GCTCGTGGGCGCGGAGATGTGTATAAGACACCGCGGCTGCCTTCCCCCAGCTGACCGAGGAGCGCCGCAAGGAGCTGGTCAAGCAGATCGCCAAGTACGCCGAGGGCGGCAAAGTGGCGATCCGCAACATCCGCCGGGACGCGGTGGAAGATTTCAAGGCCCGCAAAAAGGCCAGCGAGATCACCGAGGATGACATGAAGATCGCCGAGAAGGAGATCCAGAAGCTTACCGATGATATGTGCAAGGAAGTGGACGAGCTGCTGGCAAAGAAGGAGAAGGAGCTGCTGGCGGTCTGAGCCGCTGGGGCCCCGGGAAAACGCATGAAATTTGCTTTTCGAAAAAAAAGCGGTGATACGGCGGGGCAGGTGGATTTTAGCCGTCTGCCCCGCCATATCGCTATCATACTGGACGGCAACGGCCGCTGGGCGAAGAAGCGGGGCCTGCCCCGCACCGCCGGACATAAGGTGGGGGCGGAGACCTTCCGTACCATCGCCACCTACTGCCGGGACATCGGCATCGACTACCTGACGGTCTACGCCTTCTCCACGGAGAACTGGAAACGCCCCCAGGACGAGGTGGACACCATCATGGTTCTGCTGAAAAAGTACCTTCTAGAGGCCATCGAGACCATGGAGCGGGACAATGTGCGCCTGCGGTTCATGGGGGATATGTCGCCCCTGAGCGATGAGCTGAAGGAGCTGGTGGAGAAGTGCAATGCCATCTCCGAGCGGCTGGACGGGTGCCTTTGCAGCATCTGCATCAACTACGGCGGCAGGGCGGAGCTGATCCACGCATCGAAGCGGTTCGCAGAGGACTGCCGCCTGGGGCTGGCCAGGCCGGAGGGCCTGACGGAGGAGGCGCTGTCCGGATACCTCTATTCCGCCGGGATCCCCGATCCCGACCTGCTGATCCGCCCCGGCGGGGAGCTGCGGCAGAGCAATTTCCTGCTGTGGCAGTGCGCCTACAGCGAGTTTTATTTCACCGATGTGCTGTGGCCTGATTTTTCCAAAGACGAACTGCACCGGGCCATTGCATCCTACCAGCATCGCAGCCGCCGGTACGGCGGACTGCAGGAGGGCTCGACATGAGATCAAGGATTTTCGTGGCGGTGGTGGGCGTTCCCATCCTGCTGTATATTGTACTGTGGGGGCATCCCCTGTTGCTGCTGTTCGCGCTGGCGCTGCTGGCGGGCGTGGGCGGATGGGAGCTGTACCGGTGCGTCAGCAAGGAGCGGGACGGCTTCCTCTCTGCGGTGGCGGTGTTCATCCCCTGCCTGACAGTGGGATTCTGCTATAGCTGCCCGGACTATGTTGGGGCGTGGTTCCTGTTATCCACATTGGCGGTGTTCGGCTACGCGGTGTGCAGGGGCGGCGCGGTGCGGTTTGACCAGATCGCGGCGGTGCTCTTTGGGGGCATCGCCATCGGCTACGCCTTTGCGGCCTTCCTGCGCATCTACGCCAGCGGCGTCAGCCGGGCGTATTTGCTGCTGCCCTTCATCCTCAGCTTCGCCTGCGATACCTTTGCCTACTTCGTTGGCCTTGCCCTGGGCAGGCACAAGCTGGCCCCCAGGGTCAGCCCCAAGAAGACCGTGGAGGGCTCCATTGGCGGCCTGCTGGGCAATCTGGTGTGCGGCCTGCTGTTTGTGTTCGTTATGAAAAAGTGGTTTTATGGCGCCAGCGGGACATTGAGCTACGGCGCGATGGCGGTGCTGTCGCTGTTCTGCGGTGTGGTAGCCCAACTGGGGGATCTGAGCTTTTCGCTGATTAAGAGAGAGTTCGGGGTGAAGGACTACGGTAAGATTTTCCTGGCCCACGGCGGCGTGCTGGACCGGTTTGACAGCGTATTGTTCGTTGCGCCCACGCTGGCGGCGCTGATGGAGCTGATGCAGGTCGGCTGGCGTTGTGCGGCGGGCTAAAGAAGCAGGAGACAATCATAATGGTAAACGCAATATCCATTTTAGGCTCCACCGGCTCCATCGGGCGGCAGACGCTGGACGTCTGCCGGGAGCAGGGGATCAAAGTCGCCGCATTGACGGCCCACAGCAATATTGGCCTGCTGGAACAGCAGGCCAGGGAGTTCCGGCCTCAGCTGGTGGCGGTGAATGACCTGGAACCCGCGCTTGAGCTGGCGAGGCGGTTGGCGGGCCTGGACATTGAGGTAGCCTACGGCCTGGAGGGCCTGCGCCGGGCGGCATCCTTACCGGAGAGCGAGGCGGTGGTCACCGCCGTAGTAGGCATGGCGGCGCTGTGGCCCACCATGGCCGCCATCGAGGCAGGCAAGCGAGTGGCCTTTGCCAACAAGGAGACGCTGGTCTGCGCTGGAGAGCTGGTGATGGAGACCGCCAAGCGCTACGGGGCGGAGATCATCCCCGTGGACAGTGAACACTCCGCTATTTTCCAGTGCTTACAGGGAAGCCGGGACCGGGGGGAGATCAAGAAACTGATCCTGACCTGTTCCGGCGGGCCGTTTTTCGGGCTGAGCCGGGAGGAAGTGGGCAAAAAGACCAAAGCCGATGCCCTCCGCCATCCCAACTGGAGCATGGGAGAAAAAATCACCATTGACTGCGCCACGCTGATGAACAAAGGACTGGAATTTATCGAGGCCATGCGGCTGTTCCGGGTCACGCCGGAACAGGTGGACGTTGTGATCCACCGGCAGAGCATCATCCACTCCATGGTGGAATTCCGGGACGGAGCTGTTCTCGCCCAGCTGGGCACGCCGGATATGCGCCTGCCTATCCGCTATGCGCTGACCTACCCCGACCGGGAAAGATCGGAGCTGCCGGGCCTGGATCTATTAAGCTGCCCGCCCCTGACCTTCGCGCCGCCGGATCTGGAGGCGTTCCCGTGCCTGAAAATGGCGATGGCGTGCGCCAAGACCGGCGGGACCAGCTGCACGGTGCTCAATAGCGCCAATGAGGCGGCGGTGGAGCTGTTCCGGCAGGAGAGGATCTCTTTCGGGCAGATCCCCGAGCTGGTGGCGGGGGCTTTGGATAAAATCCCCAATACCGGCCATCCCGCTATGGAGGAGATCCTGGAGGCCGACCAACAGGCCCGTAAATTTGTAGCGGAGGCTGTGAAGTGATGGAACTGGGGATGCCAACCCTGATCGAGCTGCCCGAGCCGGAGGATTGCGCGAGGCTGTGCCGGGAATTAGGACTTCAATTTGTGGAGCTGAACATGAATCTGCCCCAATATCAGGCGGACCAGATCGATGTGGAGCGGCTGCAAAAGATCAAGGAGACGTACAATATATATTTTACGCTGCACCTGGATGAAAATCTGGATCCCTGCAACTTCAACCCGCACATAGCCCAGGCGTACCGGCGTACCGCAGCGGAGGCCATCCGTCTGGCAAAGCGTCTGGAAATACCAATTTTGAATATGCACTTGTCCCGGGGCGTATACTTTACACTACCGGAACATAAGGTTTATCTGTTTGACGTGTACCGGGAACGGTATCTGCATGATATCAAGACATTCCGCGACCAGTGCGAAGCGGGGAACGGCGATGGAAACGTCAGGATCTGTATAGAGAACAGCGATGGATTCACTGACTTTCATGTGCAGGCTGCCGGCTTGCTGCTGGAAAGTCCGATGTTTGGCCTGACATACGATATCGGACACGATCACAGCATTGGCGGCAAAGATGGACCGATGATCCTCCAGCGGCAGGAGCGTCTGACGCATTTTCATTTCCACGATGCAAAAGGAAAGAAGAACCATCTTCCGCTGGGAGCAGGAGAGATCAATATAGAAA
>CAMWTG010000272.1 GCA_947177115.1 uncultured Clostridia bacterium | reverse complement strand
GCCGACACCCAGACCCCCGATGAGGGCAAGGACGAGGCCGCCGAGCCCACCGAGGGCGAGGATGCCCAGGATCCCGCCGAGGGCGAGGATGCCGGAGAACCCGCCGAGGGCGAAGACGCCGCTCCCGCCGAGGGTGAGGACGAAGGCGATGATGCCGCCGAACCCGCCGAGGGTGAGGATGCCGCTGCTCCCACCGAGCCTGTTGAGCCCGCCGCTGTGTCTTTCAGCGATGTGGAAGAGGGCCGCTGGTTCTATGAGTTCGTCATGAAGATGGCTGCGGCCGGCATTGTCAACGGCAATCCCGATGGCACCTTCAATCCCACCGGCGAGGTCACCTGGGGCCAGGCGCTGAAGATGGCTCTGCTGGTTGCCAAGTATGAGGATGCCGCCCCCGTTGAGGGAGGCAGCTGGGCCAGCGGTTACATCGCTCTGGCCAAGGCCGAGGGCATTATCGCTGAGGACGCTGAGATCGACCACAATGCCGCTATCACCCGCGTGGAGATGTGCGAGCTGCTGGCCAAGGCGCTGAAGGTCGCCGCTTCTGAGAAGGAGAGCATTTTCTCCGATACCGATAACGGCTATGTCATGGCTCTGGTTGAGCTGGGCGTCATTTCCGAGGCCGAAGCGTTCAATCCTGACAATAGCCTGACCCGCGCGGAGCTGTGCAAGATCCTTGCCAGCGTTCCCGAGACCACTGAGCCCGCCGAGCCTGCTGAGCCCGCTGAGGGTGAGGGCGATGAGGCTGCCGAGCCCACCGAGGGCGAGGATGCCGCGGAGCCTGCCGGGGAAGAAGAGGACAAGGCGGACGATAACGCCGATGCCGATGCTGACGCTGATGCCGATGCTGACGCCGATGCCGATGCCACTCCCGATGAGGGCGAGGACGGCAGCGCCGGTGAGCCCGCTGACGGCGATGCCGAGTAATCCTTGTAAGACATTTTCCAAATCAGCATAATAAACGCGCCGTGGAACTTGGTTTCACGGCGCGTTTTTGCCGGTGCCTTTTGCAGAAAAGGCATCAGATATGCTTCACCCGGTCATGCTCCTCCGCCGCCTTGGCGTTGTTCCAATGGCTCATGTCGCCTACCAGGTAGCCGGTAATGCGGCGGATGCGGCTGAAGGGCCGGGGAGCCAGGTGATAGCGGAGATCCACGTAATCCCCGTCCACATGGATATCCAGGGCCTGGACGGTTCCAACAGCGTACTTGCTGTTGGCGCGGGCAACATAGGCGTCCTTTTCCTGCTGGCTGATCTCCCCGCCGGTGACATTTATCTGCATCATGATCTGTTCCTCCTGCAATTGGGCCCCGTTTCAATCTGGGCCTTTACTTTTGTATGGGATGAGTATATCATAGGAGGGAGGAGAAAGCGTGTTGCAGCAGCAACAGCCAGGAAATTTTTCTATATTTTGTGCCATCTATCCGGTTTCTCCACAATATATCGATTGGCACAGACAGGGAGGCGGCATGGAATACGGAGAACTTGCCCTGTTTCGGGGTATTGCCGGCAGCGAGGTGGAGGCCATGATCCAGTGTTTCCGGATGCGGCGGGTCCGGTTTGAGCCGGGGCAGACCATCTGTGCTTACGGAGAGTCCTGCGGCGAGATCGGCGTGCTGCTGCGGGGGCAGGCGGATCTGCTCCGCTTTGACTACGCCGGGACCCGGACGATCCTGGCCCGGGTGGAGGCCGGCGATGCCTTCGGGGAGGTCCTGGCCTTTACCCCGGAGCTGGGGGACTGCGTGGAGGTGGTCAGTTCATCGGAAAGCGAGGCGCTTTTCATGGAATACGACCACCTGATGAAGCGGTGCGAGAAAGCCTGCTCCTATCACAGCAAGCTGGTGCAGAATATGTTCCGTCTGGTAACGGAACAGACCCGGCGGCTCAGCCGCCGGGTGGAGGTCCTCAGCCGCCGCAGTATCCGGGAAAAGCTGCAGTGCTTCTTCCGGCTGTGCCGCCTGGAGGCGGGCGCGGACGTGTTTTCCCTGCCCTTCACACTCAGCGCCCTGGCGGACTATATCAGCACCGACCGCAGCGCCATGATGCGGGAATTAAAGAAAATGCGGGAGGAGGGCCTGGTGTCCATTGAGGGCCGCCGGGTGACCTGGCGGGAGGACGATGCTACAGCACGTTCTTGACGCTCAGGCTCTGGGTCTCCGCCAGCAGGCGGAGCTGGCTCTGCAGCTGGAAGAGGAACATATGGAAGTCCGCGCTGTCGGCCTCCCGGCATACGGCGAAGGCCCCGGCAAACAGCTCTTCCGCCTGATCCAGCTCATCATGGTTCATGATGGTGTGGAAAAAGGTCTGACTGGCATCCCAGCAGGCGTAGGCTTCCTTTAGCCGTTCCTCCGCCTGCCCCCAGTCCTCCTGCCGGGCCAGCCGGTCCACTTCCTCCAGCAGGGCGGTCCACTGGCTGGTCCGCTGGGCCACGTACTGCCCGGTCCACAGGGAGAACCCCAGGATCACTGCCAGGAGCCCTATGGGGATATACAGTGCTTTCATGCGCTCGCCTCCTTTGCCACGCAGGTGATCGACCCCGCTTCGTCCACAGTCATGAGGAATACCTGCCGGGGGGAGGTCAGGCGGCGCTCCTTCAGCTGTTTGTCCAGCCAGACCGCATCGTAGCCGCTGGCCGCCAGATTCTGGGACATGACGCGCCCATCGTTGATCAGCAGCACCGGCAGCGTCACATCGTCCTGCACGTCCAGCTTCATGACCTGGGGCGTTACCGGGCTGGCCTTGGTATAGGGCAGGACGGACACCTGCCCGCTGGTCTCCAGAACGGCGTATTTCACGGAGGACAGGTCGCTGTACCCCTGACTCCGCAGCTGCTCCAGCAGCTCGTCCACGGTGAAGCGGTTCCGGGCCATGTTCTGCTGGAGGACCTTGCCCTCCCGGATGATGACGGTGGGATATCCGCAGACCAGCCCCCGGAAACGGATGGATTTAAGGCTGAAAAAGCTGAGGAGCATGGAGATGCACAGCAGGGTGACAATGGGGAAGACGCCGTAGACCAGAGGGATGCCGAAATCCTGCATAGGCACGGCGGCCAGGTCGGAGATGATCAGGGTCAGCACCAATTCGCTGGGCTCCAATTCCCCGATCTGGCGTTTTCCCATCAGCCGCAGGCCGAGCATCAAGATGAAATAGAGGATAACGGTGCGAAAGAAGGCAGTAGCCATCAAGTCACTTCCTTTCCTCCCCAGTATCTGCCGCAGGCTGCCATTCTATTCTTTTCCGCCCGGCGGGTGTTTCGGACAGGCTGAGGCCGCCGGCAGATATCTGCCGGCGGCCTTATGTACGTTATGTCCAATAGCGGAAATCAGATTTCACTCTCCAGAAGTTTGTCCAGCCAGGCGAAGAGGTCATCCGCCGTCTTGAACGTGCCGATAGGACGGTCCTGGAAACAGGCGTCCCAGCCGCCTCTATTATAGGCGTGGTACTCCTCTACCGCCTTTTCCATCTGGGGGACCAATACCCTCATCATTTCTTCCTGGTCGTGGATATTGAACGAAGGTCCACTCTTGGATCCCAAAGCTTCGTATTTCTGATCCTTTGAGATCACTCCCAGCTGTTCCATGGTCTCCAGCGCGTCCACCCGTTCCTCCCAGGAGAGGTCGCCGGTGTAGTGCTCTTTCAGGTAAGCCAGGTTCTCTTCGGTCGGTCCCCAGGAACCGGGGAGGTCCTGGGACGGCTGCTGGACCTTCCAAGCTTCATAGCTATGCAATAGCTTCAAATAGGGAGATGGCTCCATCGTCCCCGCAG
>CAMWTG010000271.1 GCA_947177115.1 uncultured Clostridia bacterium | reverse complement strand
GCATTTTCCTCCGCCTCCTTTTTACCGATTCTCAAGTGTGTCGACTATAGCAGTGTTTTTGGTCTCGAGGTTAGAGTCCTTTTGCTACTTTTGCTTTCAATAAAAAGGATTGCCCGGGCGGGAGCATGGCTGTGGGGCCTCCCGCGCAATAAACTCCCGCCGGATGGTACATCCGGCGGGAACTTTTTACAGCGTGTTCAGTTGCCGCAGCAGGACCGAGGAGATATTCTCGCAGGATGCCTGAATCTGAACGGCGCCAATATTCTGGGCGACCATGGGCATTCCGTAGACCACGCAGGACTCCCTGTCCTGACCAATGGTGAAGGCCCCGGCCTTTCGCATCTGCAGCAGGCCGTCCGCTCCGTCCCGGCCCATACCGGTCATGATGATGCCCACCATTTTGCACCGTACCTGCTCCGCCATGGAGAAAAACAGGGCGTCCACCGAGGGCCGGTGGCCGCTGACCTTTTCCCCCTGGGTGCAGGACACCGTATAGCGGGTGCCGCTGCGGACAATGCGCATCTGATAATCCGCAGGAGCCAGCAGGGCCAGACCCCGGCGGACCTCATCGCCGTTCTTGGCCTCCCGGACCTCCATATTGCACAGACGGTTGAGCCGTTCAGCGTACATCTGGGTGAAGCCCGTGGGCATGTGCTGGACGATCAGCATGCCGGGGATGTCGGCAGGCAGGCGCTTGAGCACCTCCAAAGTGGCCTCGGTACCGCCGGTAGAAGCGCCCAAGCCAATGATCACCTGGTCCAGATTGGCCCGCTGGCCCAGAGGGGCCACGGGAGAGGCCTTGGTGATGCTGGCGGGCGACTGCCGCACCTTGGCGCCTGCGGCGGAAATGACCTTCAGGGTCAAACTATTGATGAAAGCTTCGTTATTTTGCGCGGAATCCGGCTTGCGGACAAAGTCCACCGCCCCGGCGGACAGCGCATCGAACACCCGCAGATTCAGGGAGGATACCAGAATGACCGGCAGAGGATACTTGGGCAGCAGCTGCTTGAGGAAATCCAGGCCGCTCATACCCGGCATCTCGATATCAGAGGTGACGACATCGGGCCGCAGCTGAGGGATCTTGGCCATTGCATCCCGGGGGTTGAAAGCGGTGCCCACGATCTCGATCCGGGGATGCTTGCCCAGACCCTGGGTAATGATCGTGCGGGCGAGAACGGAGTCGTCCACCACCATAACGCGGATCTTTTTATTGGCAGACCACATAGAAAGGGTTCTCCTTATTTCAGAATAGACAGCGCTGGAAAAACCGTCAGCGCTTCTGGAAGGTAGAGGGCGCCACCGTGGTGAAGGGCGAGTTCTTGCTGAGGTTCTCCGAGTGGCTGATCATGAAGTAGCCGCCGGGAACCAGAGCATCGTAGAACCTCTGCATCAGCGCGTCCTTGGTGGGCTGGTCAAAGTAGATCATCACATTCCGGCAGAAGATCACGTCAAATTTCAGACGGAACTTGATGGGGTCCATCAGGTTGAAGGTCTGGAAGATCACGTTGTTCCGGAGGATGGGAGCTACCATGAACTGTTTACCGCCCGGTACGGGCTGGAAGTATTTCTTCCGCCACGCGGGGGGGATGGTGTCGGGCAGCTCGTAAACGCCCCGCTTGGCGCTGGCCAGCGCTTTCTGTGAGATGTCGGTAGCCAGGACCCGGGTATCCCACTGACTGGCCTGGGACCCCAGAAACTCCTTGATGATGATGGAGATGTTGTAGGGTTCCTCACCGCTGGAGCACCCCGCGCTCCAGATGGCCAGCACCTTATCCCGCTGGTGACGCTTGATCAGGTCCGGCAGGATGGTGTGCTGGAAAAAGTCAAAGTGCTCCTGCTCCCGCATGAAAAAGGTGTAATTGGTGGTCAGGCGGTTGAGCACCAGCTCCATGTCCGCCGGGTCCTTTTTCTGCACCAGATCGGAGACGAAGGGGCCGAAATCGCTGTACCCCTTCTGGCTCAGCAGGGAGGACAGGCGGCTGGTGACCAGCTGCCGCTTCTGGCTGAGATCAATGCCGTATTGGCTGTGGATAAATTTGACAAGCTTGTTAAAATCTTCGTTGGTTATGTTGCTCAGCGGCACGTTTGCTCCTCCTTCCCGCCCTTATTCGTGCAGGAGGAGCCCGCAGTCCAGGATCAGGAGAGTTCCCCCGTCCGGCAGGGAACACATGCCGGAAATCAGCTTCTGGGGGTTCTGGGTGGGCATGGGCAGGATGGAATCCTGCCGGATGTCCACCATCTTATCCACGCCGTCCACCAGGATGCCCATGCAGTCGCTGCCGATATTGACCACAATGATGCAGTCCTCGTCCGCCTGGGGCTTGCCCAGGCGGAGGCGGATATCAATGATGGGGATGATCTGGCCCCGCAGGTTGATGATGCCCCGGACGTAGTGGGGCACCCGGGGCAGGCGGGTGATGGTATGGTCGGTGATGATGGTCTCCACCTGCTCCGCATCGATGCCGTACAGCAGACCATCGGAGATGCAGATCAGGTACTTGTCGGCCTGCAGCTCCGTTACGTTCTCCTCGGGGCTGGAAGTCTCGTCAGGCTCTCTGGCGAAGAGTCCATTTTCCTCTGGCATAATTTATATACTCCCTTCTTAAGCGTTTCTCCGGCTTAGAACATCCCCTGGCCGGCGCTGTAGAGGCTGGCGATGTCCAGAATGATACTGATGCTGCCGTCACCCATGATGCTGCACCCGGTAATGCCGCAGCTCTTGATGTCGAAGCTGTTGACGTAGTTGGGCAGAGGCTTGACCACGATCTGCTGTTGTCCCAGCAGATCGTCCACGAACAGGCAGTAGCTGCGCTCTCCGGCCTCCAGCCAGATGACGATGCCGTCCTCGATGTCATCGTGGCCGTCCTCCAGGCCGAAGAGCTCCTTGGCCCGGATAATGGGGTAGAAGTTACCCTGGAACTTCATCATCTCCCCCCTGGCCGGGTCACGGATGACCTCGCCGGCGGAGACGCGGGAGGAGGAGCGGATGTTGTTGATGGGGATGGTAAACAGGCTCTCGCCCACCGAAACCTCCATGCCGTCCATGATAGCCATGGTCAGGGGGATCTTCAGGGTGGTGGTCATGCCCTTGCCCAGCTCGCTGGAGATGGACACGGTGCCGCCCACCTCGGCCACATTTTTCTTCACCACGTCCAGCCCCACGCCGCGGCCGGAATACTCGGTGACCTCAACGTTGGTGGAGAAGCCGGGCATCATCATAAAGTTGAGGATCTCTTTGGGGCTGTACTCCCGGTCGGGGTCGGCCAGCCCCTGGCGGATGGCCTTGTTGAGGATGGCCTGGGTGTCGGCTCCCCGGCCGTCATCGGTGATCTCAATAATGACCTCGCTGCCGGTGTGGCGGGCGGAGAGGATGATCTCGCCCACCGGGTCCTTGCCGGCGGCCACCCGCTCCTCCTGGTGCTCCTCCAGACCGTGGTCCATGGAGTTGCGGACGATGTGCATGATGGGATCGCTGATGCCGTCCACAATGGTCTTGTCCACCTCGGTGTCCTCGCCGATGAGGGTGAGCTTGGCCTTTTTGCCCAGCTTCTTGCTCATATCCCGGACGATGCGGTTCATCTTCTGGAAGGTGCCGGACACGGGCACCATGCGCAGGGACATGGACACGTCCTGCAGGTCATCGGTGAGCTTGCGCAGCTCCCGGGCGGACTTGTTGAAGTTGTCCAGCCGCAGCCCCTTGAGATCCGGGGACGCGGTGACCATGGATTCGGTAATAACGATCTCGCTGACCACCGCCATCAGCTGG
>CAMWTG010000270.1 GCA_947177115.1 uncultured Clostridia bacterium | reverse complement strand
ATTTTGAACGGCAGCCCCCGGAAAAAGGGCAACACGTCCGCGCTGGTCCAGGCATTTACGAAGGGAGCGGAAAGCAGCGGTCATACCGTTACGGAATTTTTTCTCAGCAGCATGGACATCCATGGATGCAAAGGCTGCTTCGGCGGGCACAGCAGCAGGGAGTGTCCCTGTGTCCAGCGGGATGACATGGACAAGATCTATCCGGCTGTGAAAGACAGCGATGTGGTCGTACTGGCCACTCCGCTCTACTACTGGAACATGAGCGGGCAGATCCGGACCGCGGTTGACCGCTTGTTTGCGCTGGAGGAGGGCGATGGCAACCTTCTCAGAGGCCATGGGCGGGCGTCCGCCCTGCTAATGGCCGCGGAGGGACATGGGTTTGAGGATGTCCTTCAGTATTACGACCATTTGATGGAGCATTTAAAATGGAAAAATCTCGGCCATGTGCTGGCCGGCGGCAATGGCGATGTGGGCGATATTGAGGGAAAACCGGAGCTTCGGGAGGCCTATGAACTGGGGAGAGCCATCCAATAAATGTCCGGAGAGGAGGATAAAGGCATGAGCAAAGTTCTGTAAATAACCGGCAGCGTCCGGAACTCCGGCGTATCCATATCCTGCAACGAGAACTCCCCCTCAGACCTTCTGCGAGTCGATTTCTCCCTTGGAAAGAAGAACAACCGTCTCTACATGCCTTGTCCTTGGAAACATATCCACCGCCGCAGCCTTTACCGCCCGGTAGCCCTGTCCGGCAAACCGCTTCACGTCCCGCGCCAGCGTCCCTGGGTCGCAGGAGACATACACCACCCGCTCCGGCGCCATTGCGGCAATCACCGGCACAATATCTTCTCCCAACCCCTTCCTGGGAGGATCCACCACCACTACATCAGGGCGCAGTTGTTCCTCCGCCAGCTTTTTTGCAACCGCTCCGGCATCGCCGCAAAAGAACTCCGCGTTCCCGATCCCGTTGGTCCGGGCGTTCTCCCGGGCATTCTCAACAGCCTCCGGCACGATCTCCGCGCCGATGACCCGCCCGGCGTGCCCGGCCAGCGCCAGCGTGATGGTCCCCGCGCCGCAGTAGAGGTCCAGGACCGTCTCCCGCCCGGTGAGTCCCGCGAACTCGGCCGCTTTCCCGTATAGCCGTTCCGCCTGGTCGCGGTTCACCTGATAGAAGGACGGTACCGAGAGCCGGAAGGTCAGTCCGCAGAGCGTATCCGTCAGCGTGTCCCCGCCCCAGAGGGTGCGGTACCGGTCCCCCAGGATCACATTGGTGTTCCGCGTGTTGACATTCAGCACAACGCCTGCCGTATCCGGACAGGCGGACCGGATACGGCGAACAAGCTCCTCTTCCTGCGGAAGACGGCTGCCATTGACGGCCAGGCACACCAGCGCCTGCCCTTCCCGGTTCACGCGTACATAGATATGCCGCAGCAGTCCGGTCCCGGCGGCCTCGTCATAGGCCGGGACGCCGCACTCCCGCAGGTACGCTTCTACTGCCCTGGCTGCGGCATTGGCCTGCGGAGCCTGGAGGCGGCAGTCCAGCACAGGCACCACATTGTGGGTCCGGGCGCGGTAGAACCCGATCTTCCCATTGGGGCTGACGGGAAACTGGCACTTGTTGCGGTAGCCGTCCACGGTCTCCGCCCCCAGGATCTCCTCCACGGCCACATCCGCTCCGCCTATCCGGCGCAGAGCGTCCTCCACCCGCTGCCGCTTGGCCTCCAACTCCTCTTCATAGGAGATATGCCGGAAATCACAGCCGCCGCAGGCGGGATAGTGGGGACAGTCCGGCTCCCGCCGGGCAGTGGACCGCTCCAGGATCTCCTCCACCCGGCCAAAGGCCGCATTCTTCAGCGGCTTCAGGATCCGGACGGCACACCGCTCCCCGCGGACGCCGCCGTGGACAAAAACCACCTGTCCTTCGATCCGCGCTACGCCCAGTCCTTCGGCGGTATAACCGGTGATGGTCACCGTATGCAGTTGATTCTTTTGCAGCTGTGCCATAGCAGCTCCTTTGTAAACTGATCGCAATCATCAAAATTCATAACACGTTGCAGGGGAATATCGTCCGCCCCTACAGGCCGCAGGCAGAAATTTTGAGGATCGCTATAGATAATGTTCGACAGATCCAGTCGGGGCGGATGATATCCGCCCCGACATATGCGTTCCGGTATACTTTTATACGATTCCCAGACTAACCAAGAGAAAACCTTACGCCTCCCACTTGTCGATCAGGGCCTTCAGCTGGTCTGCGAAGTGGCCCAGATCGCGGTTGGCGCGGCCCTTGCTGCGCAGAATGACCTCCTGCAGCAGCTTGCCGGTGGAAACCAGACGCTGATAGGGACCGGACACCTTGCCCGCGGGCGTAATGGTCTTGCGCTCAGGCAGATAGCCCAGCTCCAGCACCTTGTCGGCCGCCAGGTCGTAGACCTCCGTATACTGCGGGGCATGGGCCCGGTAGCCCAGGCGCACCAGGGTATCGGCAAAGTATGGCGCTACCTCCCGGTCGCCGTGTACCACGAAGAAATGGGTGGGATGGGTGAAGGACTTGGCCCACTCGATCAGGTGGTCCCGGTCTGCGTGGCTGGACAGGCCCTTGAAGTTCTCGATCTCCGCCAGCACCGCCACTTCCTCGCCGAAGAGCTTCACCGTCTGGGCCCCATTGAGCAGGGTCCGGCCCAGGGTGCCCTCGCCCTGGTAGCCTACAAAGACGATGGTACACTCCTTCCGCCACAGGTTGTACTTCAAATGGTGGCGGACGCGGCCCGCATCGCACATGCCGGAGGCGGAGATGATCACCTTGGGGGTCCGGTCGGCATTGAGCTGCTTGGACTCCTCCAGGGACTCCGTCAGCCGCAGGCCGGGGAAGGAGAACATATCCACGCCGTCCTTCACCAGGGCCAGGGCCTCCTCGTCCAGATAGCCCCGCAGGTCGCCGCAGAAGATCGTGGTCGCCTTGCTGGCCAGGGGGGAGTCGATGTACACCGGGAAGTCCTCCACAGAGTGGACCAGATGCTCCTGCTTGATGCGCCGGAGGAAGTACAGGATCTCCTGGGTGCGCCCCACGGCAAAGGCGGGGATGATCACATTGCCTCCCCGGCCCAGGGTGCGGTCAATGACCTTGGACAGCTCCGAGGTATAGCTCCACACCTCCTGATGGTTCCGGTCGCCGTAGGTGGACTCCATGACCACATAGTCCGCCCGCTTGAGCAGGACGGGGTCGCGGATGATGGGCTGGTTGATGTTGCCGATATCGCCGGAAAAGACAATGGTCTTGCGTACATCGCCTTCGTGGAGCTCCATGGTGATCGAGGCCGACCCCAGCAGATGCCCCGCATCGGTGAAGGTCGCGGTCACGCCCTCGCAGATGCCGATCTCCTGGTCGTACTCGCAGGTGTGGACATAGGCCATGGTGCGCATGGCGTCCTCCACGGTGTAGATCGGCTCGACAAAGGGACGGCCCGCCCGCTGGTTCCGGCGGTTGTCGTACTCCGCATCGGACATCTGGATATACGCGCTGTCCACCAGCATGATCTCCAGCAGCCGCGCGGTAAGGCGGGTGGTCCAGATCTGGCCGGTAAAACCATGCTTGATGAGCATAGGGATCCGGCCGGAGTGGTCGATATGGGCATGGGTCACCAGGACATAGTCGATCGTGTTGGGAGCAAAGGGCAGCTCATGATTGTCGATTTCGTCCCGCCCTTGCTGCAGGCCGCAGTCGATCAAAATCCGCTTTCCGTTGATCTCCAAACAATGGCAGCTGCCGGTGACACAC
>CAMWTG010000269.1 GCA_947177115.1 uncultured Clostridia bacterium | reverse complement strand
CGACCGCGAACGGGAACACGAGGTCCGTGCGGACGGCAGCCTGCGGTATTCGGACGGCACCTCCAGGGCCGGGATGATCTTCCATCCCTACGGCGAGGAGGAGATCGACCTCCTTCTGGCTGGAAAAAGGGTGATTTACGCGCATACCAATCAAAAAGGTGAACAAATTCGGATTCTGGAAAAGCTGTTATAAGAAAGGCCGGACGCATGGATAAGGACTTCTTACTGAAAACCTACGGCCAATGCTACAATGCCGAAGCCGGTCCCTGGAATTTGTCTCTCCAGAACAAGTATCTGGAGTACATGTTCACCAGATTTTACGAGGAGAATTTCCAGATCCCCCAAAAGGCGGAGGTCTGCAATATCGGCATTGGCGCGGGGTACTGGGACCGGTATCTCTCATACCATCTAAACGGCGGGACGCTGACCAGCATTGATATTCTGGAATCCTGCTGCCGCCAGCTGGAGGCGTGCCTTGCAAATGAGCGCAATCCAAACCCAGTGCGGATCATTTGCTCCGATATGATGCTCCTTAATGATCTGGAAGGACGGTTTGACATCGTAACCATGGTGGGCAGCGCCCGCACGGAGAGCGGTTTGCGGGAGGATATCCTAGCCCGGGTGGCCTCCTTTCTGAAACCCGGCGGGAGCCTCTATTATCAGACCCTGGATAAAGAAGAAACAAAAGAGTGGGTATCAGATTTCTGTGAACATACCCCTGTCAAAGCGGAAGCGTATCTGCTGGATACCGCGTACGGCTTCAAGGCTCAATATTGGAAACTGACAAAATATGAGAATTAGGAGATATTTGTGATGGAAAAGATCAAAATGACCACCCCTATCGTGGAGATGGACGGCGATGAGATGACCCGCATCCTGTGGGCCATGATCAAGGATAAGCTGATAACCCCCTTTGTAGATCTGAAAACCGAATACTATGACCTGGGCCTGCTCCACCGCAACGAAACCAAGGATCAGGTCACCGTGGATGCCGCCAACGCCACCAAGAAGTACGGCGTGGCCGTCAAGTGCGCCACCATCACCCCCAACAAGCAGCGCATGGTGGAGTATCCCCAGCTGACCGAGATGTGGAAGAGCCCTAACGGCACCATCCGCTCCATCCTGGACGGCACTGTGTTCCGTACACCTATCTGCATTGATGCCATCAAGCCTGTGGTGAAAAACTGGAAGAAGCCCATCACCATTGCCCGCCACGCCTACGGCGATGTATACAAGAGCGTGGACTTCGTCACCGAGAAGCCCGGCACCTGCACCATGACCTTCAAGAGCGATGATGGCAGCGAGGAAAAGACCGTCACCGTCCAAAAAACCGATGGCCCCACCGTCTGGCAGGGCGCTCATAATAAGGATAAGTCCATCCGCTCCTTCGCCCGCTCCTGCTTCCAGTACGCCATCGACACCAGGCAGGACCTGTGGTTCTCCACCAAGGACACCATCGCCAAGGTCTATGACGGCGAATTTAAGAAGATCTTCGAGGAGGAGTTCGAGCGCTACAAGGCCAAGTTTGAAGAGCTGGGCATCACCTACTTCTACACCCTCATCGATGATGCTGTGGCCCGCGTGATCCGCTCCGAGGGCGGCTATATCTGGGCCTGCAAGAACTATGACGGCGATGTGATGAGCGACATGGTCTCCACCGCCTTCGGCTCCTTGGCTATGATGACCTCCGTGCTGGTGGCCCCCGATGGCACCACCGAGTATGAGGCCGCCCACGGCACCGTCACCAAGCACTACTACAAACACCTGAAGGGCGAAAAAACCTCCACCAACTCCATGGCCACCATTTTTGCCTGGTCCGGCGCTCTCCGCAAGCGCGGTGAGCTGGACGGCCTGGATGATTTGGTCCGGTTTGCCAACAAACTGGAGGAGGCCTGCTTTGACACACTCAACGCCGGGATCATGACCAAGGACCTGGTGGGGCTGGTGGAGCCGGGGTTCCAGGCCAGCGCCGTCAATTCCGAGGAATTTTTGGACGCTATCGCCCAGCGGCTGACACAGAAGCTGTAACCTGTCCCTTTTTGGCGGACCGCTGCCGGTCCGCCAAAATTTTTCTGCAGTGTGGTAATTATCACTTGACAGGACCGCCCCGGGGCTGTACTATATGTATGTTCGCTGTGCGGATTGTACGCAATATCTTGTGCCTGGGGGCGGTCAAGATCCTGCCCCCGGGCACAGTTTTGAATTTCAATGATTTTACTGAGGAGTACGGGGAAATGACGATCGAAAAATTGAAAAAGCGGGACGGGCGGCTGGTCAGCTTCGATAAAGAGAAGATCGCCGGCGCCATTGCCAAGGCTTTTGAGGCCACCTACAAGCCTGGCCAAGAAGAGGTGGCCCAGACGCTGGCAAACGAGGTGCTGTCCATCCTGGAAGTGGAAGGCGCGGCGGCCCCGGAGGTGGAGCATATCCAGGACCTGGTGGAACGGGTGCTGATGGATAACGGCTATATCCAGACAGCCAAGGCATATATCCTCTACCGCAATGAGCGCAGCCGGGTCCGGGAGATGAATACCCGCCTGATGAAGACCTATGAAGACATCACTTTCTCCAATGCGGTGGACTCCGATGTAAAGCGGGAAAACGCCAATATCAACGGCGACACCGCCATGGGCTCCATGCTGAAATACGGCAGCGAGGGCGCCAAGCAGTTCTATCAGATGTTTGTCCTGAAACCGGAGCACGCCAAGGCCCACCATGAGGGCGACATCCACATCCACGATTTGGATTTCTACACCCTGACCACCACCTGCTGCCAGATTGATATCAAGAAGCTGTTCAAGGGCGGCTTTTCCACCGGCCACGGCTACCTGCGGGAGCCCAACGACATCGCCTCCTACGCCGCCCTGGCTTGCATTGCCATCCAGTCCAACCAGAACGACCAACACGGCGGACAGGCCATCGTCAACTTTGACTACGGTATGGCCGATGGTGTGAAGAAGACCTTCCGCCGGTACTACACCCGGAATCTGGCCAAGGCCCTCATGCTCTGGCATGACGACATGGAGGACCCTGAGAGTGCACTGAAGGCTTTGCGGGAAAAGATCGAGGAGGAGACCGGGAAGTATCCCCACCTGGAGCACTGCGAGGCCTACATGGCGGAGGAGCTGCCTTATCTGGTGGAGAAGTACGGCGATGAGGAGCGGATGAAAAAGGCGCAGTCCATGGCCGTCCACTACGCGGAGAAGGAGACCGACCGGGCCACCTTCCAGGCCATGGAGGCGTTTATCCACAACCTGAACACCATGCATAGCCGGGCCGGGGCCCAGACCCCCTTCTCTTCCATCAACTATGGTATGGACACCTCTCCCGAGGGCCGCATGGTCATGAAGAATCTGCTGCTGACCACGGAGCAGGGCCTGGGCAACGGAGAGACCCCCATCTTCCCCATCCAGATCTTCCGGGTGAAGGAGGGCATCAACTACAACCCCGGCGAGCCCAATTACGATCTCTTCCGGCTGGCCTGCCAGTGCTCCGCCAAACGGCTGTTCCCCAATTTTGCCTTTATCGATGCCCCCTTCAACCTGCAGTATTATGATCCCCGGCGGCCTGAGACGGAGATCGCTTACATGGGCTGCCGGACAAGAGTCATCTCCAACGTCTTTGATCCCTCCCGCCAGCAGTGCAACCAGCGGGGCAACCTGAGCTTTACCTCCATCAACCTCCCCCGTATCGCCATCAAGGCCAAGGGGGACCTGGAGGTGTTTTTCGACGAGCTGGACCGGAGGATGGACCTGTGCGTGGACCAGCTGCTGGAGCGGTTTGAGAT
>CAMWTG010000268.1 GCA_947177115.1 uncultured Clostridia bacterium | reverse complement strand
TCTATGCTTTCCGCCCTCTTGCGGCCTGACTATCTGCTGGAAGTCATTCAGTTTTTATGAGACGGGCGTGCAATTACCGTGATTCGGTATTGACAGACCATTGACAGGGAAAGTATAATGGTCCGTAAGGTCGGACCCTGTCCGCTGGATGGCGAGGGTCCAGAAAACATCAGATTGAGAACTGTTTCCCGTGGGAAACGGAAAAATGAGGAGGAACCAGCTATGTCCAAATATGCCGGTACGCAGACCGAGAAGAACCTGGAGGCCGCTTTTGCCGGAGAGTCCCAGGCGCGCAACAAATATACATATTTTGCCTCCAAGGCGAAGAAAGAAGGCTATGAGCAGATCGCCGCTCTGTTTCTGAAAACTGCCGATAACGAGAAGGAACATTCCAAAATGTGGTTAAAGGAGCTGGGGGGCATCGGCAGCACCGCCGAGAATTTAGCCGCCGCCGCCGGTGGGGAAAACTACGAATGGACCGACATGTACGCCGGCTTTGCCGAAACAGCCGAAAAGGAGGGCTTTCCCGAACTGGCCGCAAAGTTCCGGCTGGTGGCCGCCATTGAGAAGCATCACGAGGAGCGCTACCGGGCGCTGCTGAAGAACGTGGAGGCGCAGGAGGTTTTCAGGAAGAGCGAAGTCAAGGTCTGGGAGTGCCGCAACTGCGGCCATATTGTGGTGGGTACCGAGGCCCCCGTAGTCTGTCCTGTCTGCGCTCATCCCCAATCCTATTTTGAGGTTGCGGCGGAGAATTATTGATCTGTTTGCCCGTAAGGACGCGGCATGGAGCGCCCCTCCAGGCCGCGTCTTTATGTGCGCATATGGCCAATGCGCTTGAGAAGCAATAAAAAAGGAGGCAGGAGCTATGAGCAAAAGCATCTTTCCGGATGCAGACGGGACGTATCAGGCGTTGGAGAAACCGGACCTGCCGGGAGGGGCATAATGGGAAAATTCGATGGCATGCTGTTGGTCAGCGATTATGACAATACCTTTCAATACACGGAATCCGCCCTCTCCGGGGGCGGCGCGGAGGAGACGCCGCCTCCGCCGGCGCGGAACCTGGAGGCCGCAGCCTATTGGACTGCGGAAGGCGGGCGCTTCGCCATTGCCACCGGGCGGGCCCTGGGGGCCATCCGCCGGCAGGCGGAAAAGCTCCCCATCAACGCCGCCGTCATTGTGGACAACGGCGGCGGCATTTATGATCTGGCCGGGGAACGCTATATCCTCCGCAAGCTCCTGCCGGACCGCGCCCTGGAGGATCTGGCAGAGGTGGAGGCCGCCTTTCCGGGCACATCCATGGAGCTCTATCTCTCCGATGAGCGTATCCACGCCCTTCATCCCACCCAACGAAACATCCAGCACGCCCTGCTCACCGGGATGCCGTTCCGGGAGATCGGCGGGCTGAACAGGGATACGATCCCCGTTCCGCTGGCCAAGGCTCTTTTTATGGCGGACATGCCTCAGCTTCAAAAGCTCCAGTCGTACATGTCCGCCTGCGGCTGGGAGGAGCGGTATGAAATGATCTTCTCCAGCGACCATCTGATGGAGCTTACCGCCAAGGGTGCCGACAAGGGAGTTATGGCCCGCGAACTGAAGCGCCTCACCGCCAGCCGCACCCTCATCTGCATCGGCGACCACGCCAACGACCTGCCCATGCTGCAGGCGGCCGACCGCGCCTTTGCCCCCGCCAATGCTATCGAAGCGGTGCGTACCGCAAAGGGTGTGACCGTAGTCTGCCACTGTCTGGAGGGAGCGGTGGCAGATGTGGTGGAGCGCGTGGAACAGGCGGAGGTTCGCCGGTAGAGGCCGCATACCCCTGCCGCCGGTGATCTTCCTGTTGCAAAACCCTTCGCGCTGTGCTAGAATGCAGTCATTCTGTCGTCAGTGGGAGGAATGTATGGTACGCTTTGCAGAGGAAAAGGACCTGCCCCGGGTCAACCAACTGCGCAGCCAGGTCAGCGAATTGCATGCCAAAGGCCGTCCGGACATCTTCAAATCCGGATTTTGCCAGGAGCTGCAGGACCGCGTGTATGAAATGTGGCAGGCAGAGGACCGCGATGTGATCGTTGCCGAGAGAGATGGCGTGATTCGTGATATGGCCTGCGTGGAATATCTCAATAAACAGGAATCTCCTTATTGTAACGCGCGGAAAATCTACTATATCACTGAGTTCGGCGTGGACGAAGCCTTTCAGCGGCAGGGCATTGGCCAGGAACTGATGGAATTTATTCGTGCCGATGCCTGGGCAAGAGGCTTTTCCAGTATAGAACTGGATATGTGGTCCTTTAATGAAACGGCGCAGAAATTCTACGAAGCGATTGGTTTCCGGACCTCCCACCTTTTTATGGAATGCAACCTGACCAACGAAGTATAGAAGGAGCTCCCCGGCGCGCCAGCGCCGGGGAGCTCCTTCGTTCCGTATCCTGGGATCTTATCTCTTATTGTACGCCTCGATCCCCAGCGCCAGCAGATCCATAGCCCGCTCCAGATCCTTCTGTTTGAGGACATAAGCGATCCGGATCTCATTGACGCCTTTGCCGGGAGTGGCGTAGAAAGGCCCGCCGGGGGCGAACATGACGGTGTCGCCGTTGTCATCGAAGTCGGTGAGCAGCCACTTCTGGAACTTATCGGCATCGTCCACCGGCAGCGCGGCCATGATGTAGAAGGCCCCCCTGGGGCATTCGCAGATCACGCCGGGAATCTCCTTGAGCTTCGCCACCACTGTATCCCGGCGGAGCTTGTACTCCTCCCGCATGGCGGCAAAGTACTCCGGCCCCACATCGTAGAGGGCGGCGGAGGCCACCTGATCTAACGTAGCCACGGACAGCCGCGCCTGGCAGTACTTGATGGCTTCGCCCATCAGCTCCCGATTCCGGCTGATGATGCACCCGATCCGCGCCCCGCAGGCGGAGAACCGTTTCGACACGGTGTCGATAACTACCACATTTTCCGCCGCGTCCTCAAACTCGCCCAGGGACTGCAGGGGCTCCCCGGCATACACGAACTCCCGGTACGCCTCATCGCCAATGATAAAGAGACCGTGTTCCTTGGCGATGTCTACCATCATCCGCATTTCCTCCGGGGTCAGCACCGCGCCGGTAGGATTGCCGGGATTAGTGCAGACAATGGCCCTGGTCCGCTCATTGATGGCAGCCTCGATCTTGGCCCGGTCGGCGTAATGGTAGCCTTCCTCCGGCGAGGTGGGGACAGGATGAATGACCGCCCCGCAGGTGTTGACCATGGTGTTGTAATTAGGATAGAAGGGCTCCGGGATGATGATTTCGTCCCCGTTGTCCAGAATGCAGTTGAAGACGATCTGCAGCGCCTCGCTGCCCCCGGTGGTGATCAGGATGTCGCCCTTTTCAAAATGCATTCCAAGGTCATCATAGTATTTCTGGATGGCATCGATCAGCACCGGCAGCCCCGGCGAGGGCGCATACTCCAGCACCGGCAACTGGAAATTCCTGACCACCTCAAAATATTGGGGCGGCGTTTCAATATCCGGTTGGCCGATATTCAGGTGGTAGATTTTTTTTCCTGCCTCCTGAGCCGCCACGGCATAGGGGTGGAATTTTCTCATGGGCGAAAGCCCGCATTTTTTTACCTTACTGGAAAATTTCATTATTACTCCTTATTTTCCGCCGCCCCTGGCAGGGCGGCATCGGCCCTAATCTGCGGCCCTGCGGGCCGCTCCCGCAATTTTTCTTTCAGAAAGATTCGCCCCTCGCCGGGGGCGGGGGCGTTCTTTTCCCTTGTGGGAAAAGAACCAAAAGCACCCTCAAGGGACT
>CAMWTG010000267.1 GCA_947177115.1 uncultured Clostridia bacterium | reverse complement strand
CGGCCACTCGATGTGGCCGTGTATCATCCAGGGATTCTTAAACCGTAGGTTTAAGCACGCTTTTGCCTACTTTTCGCGTGGGCGAAAAGTAGGCGCGGAGTCCGGGGCCGCGCAGGTCCCGGGCCGATTCAAGAAGAAACTACCGTGCCGCCGCACAGCGGCGGCAGAGATGTGTTAAGTGAGGGAGAAAAGCCTATGATTACGATCGGGTTCGACAATCAGAAGTATATTGAAACCCAATCCACCCGTATCCGGGAACGGATCAACCAATTCGGCGGAAAGCTCTATCTGGAATTCGGCGGAAAGCTCTTTGACGATTACCACGCCTCCCGGGTCCTGCCCGGCTTTGCGCCAGACAGCAAGATCCGCATGCTCCAGCAGCTGCGGGAGGACGTGGAGATCGTGGTCGCCATCAGCGCCGGAGACATTGAGAAGAACAAAGTCCGGGGGGACTTGGGCATCCCCTATGAGGAGGACGTCCTCCGGCTCATCGATGTGTTCCGGGAGATGGAGCTCTTTGTGGGCAGCGTGGTGGTCACCCAGTACAGCGGCCAGCCTGCCGCCGATGCCTTCCTCAAACGCCTGAACGCCCTGGGCGTGCAGACCTACCGCCACTATCCCATTGCCGGGTATCCCCACAATGTGGACCTGATCGTCAGCGATGAGGGCTATGGCCGCAACGACTACATTGAAACCGCCCGTCCTCTGGTGGTGGTCACCGCCCCCGGCCCCGGCAGCGGGAAGATGGCCACCTGCCTCAGCCAGCTCTACCATGAGCACCGCCGGGGCAGGAAGGCCGGATACGCCAAGTTCGAAACCTTCCCCGTCTGGAACCTCCCCCTGGATCACCCTGTGAATCTGGCCTATGAGGCCGCCACGGCGGATCTGAACGATGTGAACATGATCGATCCCTTCCACCTGGCTGCCTACGGCGTCACCACGGTGAACTACAACCGGGATGTGGAGGTATTCCCCGTCCTGCGGACGATCTTTGAATCCATCCTGGGCCAGTGTCCCTACCAGTCCCCCACGGACATGGGGGTCAACATGGTGGGCAGCTGCATTGTGGACGATGATGCCTGCCGGCAGGCGTCCCACATGGAGATCCTGCGCCGCTATTACACCGCCCTTACCGGCAAGCTGCGGGGCACCGTGGACAAGGACGTGGTCTACAAGCTGGAACTCCTCATGAAGCGTTCCGGCGTCACACCCGCTATCTTCCCCGCCGTGGCCGCGTCCCTGGCCCGGGAGGAGGAGACCGGCGCTCCCGCCGGCGCTATGGTCCTGCCGGACGGCCGGGTCATCACCGGCAAGACCAGCGACCAGATCGGCGCGTCCGCCGCCCTGCTGCTCAACGCCCTGAAGGCCCTGGGCGGCATCGACCAGGAACTGGACCTGATCTCCACCCAGGTGCTGGAGCCCATCTGCCATCTGAAAACCGAAAGCCTGGGCAACAAAAACCCCCGCCTCCACAGCGATGAGGTCCTGATTGCGCTGTGTGTCAGTGCACTGACCAACCCCATTGCCGCCCTGGCCCAGAAGCAGCTGGCCAAGCTGCGGGGCTGCGGGGCCCATTTCACCGTGGTGCTCAGTGATGTGGACGAAAATCTCTACCGCCGTCTGGGGATGCATGTCAGCTACGAGGCAAAATATGAACGGCAAAGACTATACTACAAGTAATATAACGGAGGAATTATGACCAGAGTATACTTTGTCCGTCACGCCCAGTCCGATTGGCGCAGCGGCTCTGACCGGGAACGCGGCCTGACCGCAGAGGCGCTGGAGGACCGGAAAGTGGTCCTGGACTTCCTGCGGGACAAGCAGGTGGATGTATTCTATTGCAGTCCCTACCGCCGCAGTCTGGATACCATTCAGGAGACAGCGGAGTTTTATGACAAGCCTATCCTGACGGACGAGCGCCTGCGGGAGCGGGAAACCGTCCCCGGCGGCAACAACCGGGAACTGTTCCGGAAGAGATGGGCTGACTTCGACTGGAAGGAGCCCGGTGGAGAATCCCTCCGCTCCGTGCAGGAGCGGAACATCGCCGCCTTGACGGATATCCTGGGGCGCGACCGGGACAAAACGATCGTTATTGGCACCCACGGCACCGCCCTCAGCACCATTTTGAACTATTACGATCCCAGCTATAACTGTGATTCTTTCCTGCGGATCATTGACTGGATGCCCTTTATCGTGGAACTGGATTTTGATGGGACGCGGTTCCTCTCCATGACGGAACACGTCCATGTGGAAAAGCTTTTCAAGCCATAGGAGATACTATGAAAGTTTTAGTCGTCATTGACATGCAGAACGATTTTATCAGTGGATCCCTGGGTACCCCCGAGGCCGTTCAGATCGTCCCCAATGTGGTGGAAAAGATCCGCTCCTGGGACGGTTTGATCTACGCTACTCAGGATACCCATTTCGCCAATTACCTGGAAACCCAGGAGGGCCGCATCCTGCCGGTTCCCCACTGCATCCAGGGCACGGATGGCTGGAAGGTGGCGCCATCCGTCCGGCGTGCGCTGACCGAGGGGGCGGCGCGGAATGAAAGCGTACTGTACATTACCAAGGCCACCTTTGGCAGCAGGGATCTGGCGGAAGTGCTGGCGAAGCGTCACTCGGAGGAGCCGGTTGAGGAGATCGTGCTTATTGGCCTGTGTACCGATATTTGTGTGATCTCCAATGCTCTGGTGCTGAAAGCGTTCCTGCCGGACGTGTCTATCGCCGTGGACGCAGCCTGCTGCGCCGGGGTCAATCCCCAGAGCCATCTCAACGCCCTGGAGGCCATGAAAATGTGCCAGATCAAGATATACAACGAGTAAGAGAGGACACCCATGGAAACCATCATTCAAATTTTGGCCCGGGAACTGGAGCAGACCGAGCAGCACGTACAGAACGTGGTCACGCTCCTGGACGAGGGCAACACCATTCCCTTTATCGCCCGCTACCGCAAGGAGCTCCACGGCTCCATGGACGACACCGCCCTACGCACTCTGGAGGACCGCCTGCAGTACCTGCGGAGCCTGGAAAAGCGCCGGGAGGAGGTCAAAGGGGCCATTGAGGGCCAGGGCAAGCTGACGGAGGAGCTTTCCGCCGCCATCGACAACGCCGCCACCCTGGCCGAGGTGGAGGATTTGTACCGCCCCTACAAGCAGAAGCGCCGCACCCGCGCCACCGTGGCCCGGGAAAAGGGTTTGGAGCCTTTGGCGGCACTGCTTTACGCCCAGAAGCCCGACTGCCCCGACCCGCTGGAGGCCGCCGCCGCGTACATCGATCCGGAGAAGGGCGTGGAGACGGCGGAGGACGCCTTGCAGGGCGCCAGCGATATCATTGCCGAGGACATCTCCGATGATGCCTCTGTCCGCAAGTCCCTCCGGGCCTTCATGCAGCGGCGCAGCGAATTGGCCGTCTCTGCCGCCAAGGAGGAGGACAGCGTTTACCGCCTCTATTATGACTTCCGCCAGAGCGTCAGCCGCCTCCAGGGCCACCAGGTCCTGGCCATCAACCGTGGCGAGCGGGAGGAATTCCTGAAGGTCAGCGTGGAGACGGACCGGGACGAGGCCCTGGTCCTGCTGCGGCGGGCGGTGGTCCAGCCCGGAACGAAGGCATCGGAGTTCATCAAAACCGCCGCTGAGGACGCCTACGACCGCCTTCTGTACCCCTCTCTGGAGCGGGAGATCCGGAACGCCCTTACGGACGAGGCCAGCGAGGGAGCTATCCACAACTTCGCCCTGAATCTTCGCCCCCTGCTGATGCAGCCGCCGGTGAAGGGCCACGTCACCATGGGCCTGGATC